>JBFFYZ010000330.1:0-3113 GCA_041568895.1 Nitrospiraceae bacterium | reverse complement strand
GGTTCGGCTCCAGATCCAGGAAGCCACCAATAAAGGCGTGAAGATCACCGATCAGGAAGTCCGAGATGCCGTACGGGAACTGGAGCGACAGGGCCAGAAGGTCGACGCCTCCAATCCGCAGCTCATGACGAGCCTCAAAAACCAAATGACCCTGATGCGGGTTCAGGATCTGGCCATCCGGAGCACCGTGATGGTTATGGACTCCGAACTCGAGCGCTACTACGAGGAACACCTCAGCAGATTTATGCTTCCCGATGAATACCGGATCAGCCAAATTTTAATTAAGCCCCGGCCAGGCGAAGATTCCCTGGAGGCACGCCGGCGGGCGGAGGCGGTGCTCGAGGCGCTCAAAAAAGGGGCGGATTTCGCGTCGGTCGCGGCACGGACCTCCGACGGGTCCGAGGCGCTCCGGGGAGGAAGCCTGGGCCTGGTCCGCCAAGGTGAGCTCCTGCCTCCGATTGAGCGGGCGATTGCGACGCTCCGTCCCGGGGAGTTGACTCAGCCGGTGGAAACGCCCTTGGGGCTGCATCTCATCCGACTGGATGAAAAAAAACCGCCACAATTCCGGCCGTTCGCGGAGGTGAAGGACGAAATCCGGAATCTGGTCGGTCAGCAAAAAACGGAAGATCTGTATCAAGCCTGGCTGGCGGACCTTAAAAACAAGGCCTACATCGAAGTGAAGTTCTGAGGAAGTCGTGAGACGTGACCCATAACAGCATAAACCGGAAGCGAATCTTCACCTGTTCCCTGCCCCTCGTGGCTCCTCACACATCACCGTCCAACAGGGACCGGATCGCTCCCCAGAGCTCCGTCCGCCCTTCGTGGGTCACCGCGGAGTAGGCGAGCAGGGGGACGGTTTCGTCGAGACCCAGCTCCCTCCGAATGGCCTCCAACGCTTCACGCCGTTGTCCCCTTGCAAGCTTATCCACCTTGGTCGCCACCACGATGGCCTGCGGTCCGATCCCCCGCAGCCACTCGAAGGCGGTGCGATCGTGCTGCTCTCTGCGGCGGACGTCCAGCAGCAGCAGGATGCCTCGTAGGTCGGCCCGGCCCGTGAGGTATCCCTCGATCATCGGTCCCCATTGTGCCCGGACGGACTTGGAGACCTTGGCATAGCCATACCCGGGCAGGTCCACGGCGTAAAAGGTCCGCCGCCACGAGTCGCCCGTGGTAATCCGAAAAAAATTCACGATCCGAGTTTTGCCGGGCGTCCCACTCACCTTGGCCAACCCTTTTCGTCCCAACAGTGAATTGATCAGCGAAGATTTCCCGACATTCGACCGACCCGCAAACGCAATCTCCGCCAGCCGGTCACGCGGAAACTGCTCGGGATCTGGGCAACTTTTGATAAACTCCGCGGAAAGAATTTTCATCGGTGTTAAGGAAAGACGTTGTGGCGGTTGGGTCGGTTGAGTCCGTTCATAAGCAGTTCCCCAATAGGAAAGACTGATTTTTTTTGGACGGACTTCACGGATCAAACTGACTTAACGGATGACCTCCAACCGCGTCTCCTGTATCATCGCCCCATGGTGAAGTCAAATGGCAGCCGTCCCTTCGTTCGTATCGTCCTCGGGCTGGCGCTGATCGTCGGCCTCCCGGTGGGAGGGCTGGGACTGTATTGGCTGGCCACCTTGCCCGACGTGACGGTCCTGGCGAACACCAACCCCACCACCACCGCCTTGATCGACGCTCGGCGACAGGAGGCGAAAGAGAACGGCCGACCGTACCGAGTTCGCTGGACCTGGCTTCCCCTCCACCACATTTCCTCCCATCTCCGGCGGGCGGTCATCGTGTCCGAGGACGCAGCCTTCTTCCAGCATGAGGGGTTCGACTGGGAGGGCATCAAAGAGGCCACCGTGCGCAACCTGGAAGCCGGTGAACTGCAACGAGGCGGGAGCACCATTACCCAGCAGCTGGCCAAGAATCTCTACCTGACCTCGGAAAAGAGCCTGACGCGGAAAGCGACGGAGGCGCTGATCACCCGGCAGCTGGAGCACAAGCTGGCCAAGAAGCGCATTTTGGAGCTCTACCTCAACGTCGTGGAATGGGGAGAGGGCGTGTTTGGCGCCGAGGCGGCTGCGCGCCACCATTTCGGTAAATCCGCAAGCGAGGTGACTCCGCAGGAGGCCGCGCTCTTGGCCGCGATTCTCCCGGCCCCGAGAGCCAACGATCCTCTGGAGGTGACGCCGTATCTGCTCAAGCGGCAGCGGTGGATTTTGAAGTGGATGAATCGCAAAGAATAGATGATCAAATCCCTCTGCGCCGATCCGTTCAAGCCGAGTCGGGAGGGACAGAGGGGGCGTCAGCACAAAGGAGAGTAAGCATGGCCTGGACCTACTTGTTCATCGCTGGGGTGTTTGAGATCGTTTGGGCCACCGGGCTGAAATACACGGAAGGGTTTACGCGCATCTGGCCCAGCACCGGCACAATCCTCGCCATGGGGTTGAGTCTGTGGTACCTGGCGGCAGCGTTGAAAGTCATTCCCGTGGGCACCGCCTATGCGGTGTGGACCGGCATTGGTGCCGTGGGCACCGCCATCATGGGAATATTGCTCTTCGGAGAATCACGGGAGGTCGTTCGGCTCTTCTGCATCTTTGTGATTGTGGCCGGGATCGCCGGCCTCAAACTGACCTCCTCCCCCTAGCTCGACGGCTTCCGTCGAGTTGTCGCCTCCTCCGTTCTGTTTCCGCTCCGAAACCCCATTCTGTCCGGTCCCTCCACCTCCCTGCGTTTCCCTCGTGCATGGCCCCTCCCGTCCAGGTATAGTCGCCTTTTTCAGGGAGCACCTGGCTTGTGCTCGAGAGAGGAAAACGACCGGAATCAAGGGCCATGGAGAGGTCTTTTCGGATTGTCGCACTCTGGATGCTGATCGTGCTCCTGACGGATTGTTCAGCGTCGACCCTGGCGGCAGAGGCGGACAGGACGGACTCACCGGCGGGTCCCCCTGTGTCATCGACGGTCCTAGTGGAACCGGTGGTCGTGACAGCCACCCGCACCCCGGAAGCCATCAGCCAGATCCCGGCCTCCCCGACCCTGTTGACCGCCGAGCAGATTCAGCGCACGCCCTACCGATCGGGTACGCAGGTGGACGATCTTCTTCGCTCCGTCCCCGG
>JBFFYZ010000329.1:0-3131 GCA_041568895.1 Nitrospiraceae bacterium | reverse complement strand
TTTCGAATCCATGGCCGGGCAGATCGTAGCCCTGTTCGTCATCGCCATCGCCGCCGGAGAGGCGGCCGTCGGGCTGGCCATTATTATTGTCGTGTTTCGCGGCAAGATTTCGACCAATGTCGACGAGATGAACCTCCTGAAGTGGTAATCAGGATGTTGAAAAAGGCCTCCAGCTTCGTACTCGCATCGCTCAGACCCTCGACGTACGGGCAAGAGTACGCCTCGGGCCTTCGCTCGCTGCGGCCTCGCTGGGCGGCCTTTTTGAACATCCTGGATCAGCGAGGTTTTTAGCCCATCGTGAATCAAGTGATTTTCGGCAATCATTTTTTCTCTTTTGTGAGCAAACGTGTTTGATCTGCTCGTTATCCTGATTCCCTCCTTACCTCTGGCCGCCTTCCTGCTGAACGGCCTCCTCGGGAATCGGTATTCACAGGACGTGGCCCACCGGTTGGGCTGGGGCTCGGTCGGGCTGTCGTTTCTCTGCGCCCTCGGGGTGTTCGCGGAGGTGCTGCGGACGGACGCCGTCCGGGAGGTGGTGGTCTACCGCTGGATCTTCGGCGGCGACCTGACCGTCAACCTGGCCTTCCTCATCGATCCCCTCACCTGCATCATGCTGCTGGTGGTTACCGGGGTGGGCTTTTTGATCCACCTCTACTCCGTGGGGTACATGCATGGGGAGGAGGGGTTCACCCGGTTCTTCACCTACATGAACCTCTTCATGGTCTCCATGCTCCTGCTGGTGATGGGGAACAACTACCTGGTGTTGTTCATCGGCTGGGAGGGCGTGGGGCTCTGCTCCTATCTGTTGATCGGGTACTACTACGACCGCGTGTCGGCCGCCAAGGCCGCCACGAAAGCCTTCGTGGTCAATCGCATCGGGGACGCCGGCTTCCTCCTGGCGATTTTCCTGGTCTTCGCCAACTTCCATACCCTGGACTATACCGAGGTCTTCGCCAAGGCGGGCCAGCTGTCCACCGGCATGGCCACGGCGATCGCCCTGTGTCTCCTGGTCGGGGCCATCGGGAAGTCCGCCCAGATCCCCCTGTATACCTGGCTGCCGGACGCGATGGAAGGTCCCACGCCGGTCAGCGCGCTGATCCACGCGGCGACCATGGTCACGGCGGGTGTGTACATGATCGTTCGAAACCATGTGCTCTACGACATGGCCCCGGTGGCGATGACCACCGTGGCCGTGGTGGGCGGCCTCACGGCGCTCTTTGCCGCCACGATCGGCCTGGTCCAGAACGATATCAAGCGGGTCCTGGCCTATTCCACCGTGAGCCAGCTGGGGTACATGTTCCTGGCCTGCGGCATCGGGGCCTACACGGCCGCGATTTTTCACCTTATGACCCACGCCTTCTTCAAGGCGCTGCTCTTTCTCGCGGCGGGCTCCGTGATTCACGCGGTCTCCGGCGAGCAGGACATCCGGAAAATGGGGGGGCTCAAGTCCAAGATTCCCTGGACCCATGGGCTGTTCCTGGTGGGAACCCTGGCCATTGCCGGAATATTCCCGCTGGCCGGCTTTTGGAGCAAGGACGAGATCATGGCCCATGCCTTCGTGCACGGTCGCTACGTGTTGTATGCCTTTGCGGCCGTCGCCGCGGCTTTGACCTCCTTTTATATGTTCCGGCTGACCTACCTGACCTTCTATGGCCGGTCTCGGGTGGATCCCCACGTGGCCTCCCACATCCACGAATCCCCCGGCGTGATGATCGGGCCGTTGACCGTCCTGGGGGTGCTCTCCGTGGTGGGTGGATTCCCCGGGGTGCCTCCCGAAGACGGGTGGTTCCATCATTTCCTGCGTCCGGTGGCGACCGCAGTGGGCGCCGACGTGCATCATCCGAGCCTCGGCCTGCTCGTGGGCCTGATGGCCGTTGCGACCGTGATCGCGCTCCTGGGCTGGGGTGTGGCGCACTACCTCTACAGCGCCAGGCCGGAGGCAGCCGGCCGTTTGTCCGAGAAAGCGCCGGTGGCGTACACCTGGCTCCTCAACAAGTACTATGTGGACGAATTCTACGACGCGACCGTGGTGGAGCCCATGAAACGCCTGGGGGCGGTCTGGGATTGGTTGGATCGGACGGTGATCGACGGCGTGGTCCGGGGGGTCGGGCAAATGACCGAGGCCGGATCGGCACTCAGTACCGCCATTGAGAAATACGTCATCTACGGAAGCCTGAACGTCCTCGGATACGGGAACCACCTGGCAGCCCGCTCCTGGCGGAAACTCCAGACGGGGAAGGTCAATCATTACGCGGCCTTGATCGTCGCCGGGCTGTTCCTGTTGGTGCACCTCATTCTGCTCTGGTATACGGGGTCCTCGTCGGTGGGCGTGGCGTTGAAATGACAACGGAGCGAACAGCTGATAGCCAGAGCTTTTTGCCTTCGGTGCTAGCTATTCGCTGTTGGCTATTGGCTGCTTGCTAAAAGGAGACGATGCTTGAAGAACTGACATTTGGAGTGCCGCTCCTCTCCATGGTGCTGTTCCTCCCCTTGGTGGGCGCCTTCGTCATCTGGATGATGGAGGACGAGGATCTCATCAAGAATATGACCTTGGCCGTCTCGGTTCTGGAGCTGGTCTTGGCCTTGGTGGTCTTGCTTCGGTTCGTGCCGGAGTCCGCCGCCATGCAGTTCTCCGAGCGCCTGGAGTGGATTCCTCCTCTCGGAATCAGCTACCACCTGGGGGTGGACGGGATCAGCGTCCTGTTCGTCGGGCTGACGGCCTTCCTGACCTGTCTGATCGTCCTCTACTCCTGGGATACGGTCCGGTACCAGGTGAAACAGTACCTGATCGCCCTCCTGGCCCTCGAAACGACCATTATGGGCATCTTCGTCTCCCTGGACTTGATCCTGTTCTTCGTCTTTTGGGAGTTGATGCTGATCCCCAGCTATTTCCTGATCAAGTTGTGGGGCGGGGGGGTCGATCGGCACTACGCCGCGTTGAAGTACGTGCTCTACACCCTGTTGGGCAGCGTGTTCATGCTGGTCGGGATCGTCCTGTTGAACCTGAACTACCATGCCTGGGCCGTCACCCATGCCGTGGAGCCGGCCTATACGTTTGACTTCCTGGAACTGCTCGCGGTGCCGATTTCCGAGAGCAAGCAGGTCCTGATTTTCTGGCTGATCTTCCTCGG
>JBFFYZ010000328.1:0-3133 GCA_041568895.1 Nitrospiraceae bacterium | reverse complement strand
TTTGACGACCCGATTGATGGCCAGCATTTTGGACAGCTCACCTCTGGTCGCCGACAGGTGCGCCTGCAGGTCTTTCTCGGGGAAGGATTCCCGGGCAGCCTTATCGAGGCACCGGTCCAGGTACTGAGCCAAAAAGACGTAGAGCCGGACCAGAGTTTCAGTGACCTCAATGTGACCTGGACGGCCAGAACCTCCGGTAGGACGAGCAGACGGGCCTGCCATAGGATTCCTCCTTCTCACTAAACTCTTTGATTGAGCACCCGTTTCACGGCCGCGACCACGCGCGTGCGGTCCGGAATCGCCGCATCTTCCAGTGGCCTGGTGTAGGGCATTGGCACCTCCTCCCCGGTCACGCGGACGATCGGCGCGTCCAGATAGTCGAAGGCCCGCGCATACACGCTCTCGGCAATTTGCGCCCCCATCCCGGCAAACCGCCAGCCCTCTTCCACGACCACGAGCCGGCCGGTTTTTTTCACGGAGGTGACAATGGTCTCCAGGTCCAAGGGCTTGAGGGTGCGGGGATCCACCACCTCGGCTTCGATCCCCTCCCCGGCCAGTTCCTTGGCCGCCTCCAGCGCAACCAGGAGCATCTTCGAATAGGCCACCAGGGTTACGTCGCGCCCGCCGCGCTTCACCTCGGCCCGCCCGATGGGGACGGTAAAATCCCCGTCGGCCACCTCCCCCTTGTTGGAGTACAACAGCTGGGCTTCGATGAAGATCACGGGGTTATGATCCCGTATGGCGCTTTTGAGCAGACCCTTGGCGTCATGCGGCGTGGCGGGCGCGATCACCTTGAGGCCGGGCACGTGGCAAAACCAGGCTTCCAGGCTTTGCGAGTGCTGCGCGCCCAACTGATGGGCTGCGCTCCCGGGGCCTCGAATGACGATCGGCACCGAGAGCTGTCCTCCGGACATGTACCGGATCTTCGCCGCATTGTTCACGATCTGATCCATGGCGAGAATGCCGAAATTAAACGTCATCAACTCGACGATCGGATGGAGCCCCGCCATGGCAGCCCCGATGGCCAACCCGGTAAACCCCGCTTCGGTAATCGGGGTGTCCAGGACCCGTTGGTCACCGAATTCCTCCACGAAGCCCTTGCTGACCTTGAAGGCGCCTTGGTAGTACCCGACTTCCTCTCCGATCAAAAAAATACGGTCGTCCCGCCGCATTTCCTCCCGCATGGCCTGGTTGAGAGCTTCGCGGTAGGTGATCACCATGTCCTAATCCGTGTAGACGTCCTCAAAGAGTTCACGGGGCTCGGGAAAGGGACTCTCCTCGGCAAACGCCACGGCCGCATCCACAATCTCGTTGACCTCACGGTCCACCTGCTTGAAGTCGGCGTCGGCTGCCAGGCCGCCGCTCAGCATGGTCTGGCGCAGCAGGATCAGGGGGTCCCGCTTCCGCTCCTCGTCGACTTCTTCTTTGGTTCGATAATGCCCGTGGGCGGGATCAGCCATGGAATGGCCCATGAACCGGTACGTGTTGGCCTCCACAAAATAGGGCCCCTCCCCGGCTCGGACCTTGCCCACGACCTCGGCCACCGTTTTCCGCACCGCCAACACGTCCATCCCGTCCACCACCTCGGCCCCGATCCCGTAAGCCCGGGCCGATTCTGCCAGGTCGGTGTACAGGGCAATCTCCCGTTTGATCGGAGTCCCCATGGCAAATCGATTGTTCTCGCAAAGAAAAATAACCGGCAATTTCCACAGGCTGGCCAGGTTGAACGCCTCGTGGGCGTGGCCGCTCGGCATCGCGCCATCGCCAAAAAAACACACGACGACCTGATCGCGCTTCTGATATTTCGCCGCGAACGCCAGTCCGGTCGCCAGCGGGATATGCCCCCCGACGATCGCATAGCCGCCCATGAAATTGCGCTGTACATCGATCAGATGCATCGACCCGCCCTTCCCCTTGCACAGTCCCGTGGCCTTGCCGAACAGTTCCGCCATAACCCGTCCAGGATCGGACCCCCGGGCCAGGCAATGCCCGTGGTCTCGATAGGCGCTGATGGCGTAATCTTCAGGCCGGATTGCGGCGATCGATCCGACGGCGACGGCTTCCTGGCCGATACAGAGGTGCAGAAAACCGGCGATTTTGGCTAAGGCATACATCTCCGCCGATTTTTCTTCGAACCGGCGGATGAGGAGCATCTGGCGGTAGAGCGACAGCAGGTCGGAGCGGTCCATTGAGGTCTATTATGCAGGATGCCGGGGTTGGACTCAAGCAATCGAAGCTGATCAGACCAGCACTTTCACGTCGGACCCTTCGATTTTCACCTGATAGGTTTTGACGCTGGCGGATGGATTATTGACCGAAATTCCCGTTTTGACATTGTATTGCCAGGCGTGCCAGGGACAGGTCACCGTGTCCCCTTCGACTTCCCCTTCGCCCAACGGCCCTCCCCGATGCACACAAGTGTTGTCGATCGCGTAGAAGGTTCCGTCCACGTTAAAAACGGCGATGGATTGCCCATTCACTTCGGCGACCATCCCACTGCCGGGAGCCACATCTCCCGTACCCGCCACTCTCACGAATTCCGCCATTGGTCCTCCTCCCTTTCCTTCTCTTCAGCCCGGCTCTTCAGTCCGGGCCTGGGTCCGGTCCGGCCGGTTCCGCCCCGGCGGACGTTCATCCGCTGCCCTGGGGCCGTTTTATTTTTTTCAACAAACTCTCCAGCGGCGCTTTCGGCGCGTCGCCCCCTCCCGCATCGAGCTTCCGGACGGCCTCAACCAGCTTCTGGGCGATCTCCTTGAAGGCCTTGGTTTGAGGCGAGCCCGGGTCCGCAACCACGATGGGTTGTCCGGTGTCACCGCCGGACCTGATGGCCGGATCGATGGGAACACGTCCTAAAAAGGGAACCCCCAGCACTTCCGCCGCCCGTTCGCCTCCGCCGGTCGAAAAAATCTCAGTGCGCTCGCCGCAGTGCCCACAGACAAAATAGCTCATATTTTCGATAAGGCCGAGCAGGGGGACGTTGACCTTCTGGAACATCATCATCCCCTTCCGGACATCATGGATCGCGACCTCTTGGGGTGTGGTCACGGTCACGGCGCCGCAGAGGGGTATCAGCTGGGACAAGGTCAGCTGGGCGTCCCCGGTTCCGGGAGGCAGGTCAACCAGTAAAAAATCG
>JBFFYZ010000327.1:0-3141 GCA_041568895.1 Nitrospiraceae bacterium | reverse complement strand
GGTCCATTCCACAGCAGGCCTGGTGTTTCCGACCACCACGAGCCCCCAGGATGCCGGGAACCTCGTTCTGCACATGGCGCGACTGGCCCGGACCCTGACGCTGCTGACGGAGGGCACCGCCTACGACACTCTGTCCCACAACTTCGTGAATCCGTCCGACTGGCAGGATCGTCCACTGAGCTACCTGTACATCCGAGACCATGTCCGCGTGATGCAGGGTGAGGCGGAACAGCCGGGGCAGGACTGGTTTTATACCCTCGGCCTGACCAAATTCGGCCAGGATGAGGTCGAAATCTTCCGGCCGGTTGGCCTGCCGTCCCAACCGGTCCTGGACCTTCTAGGGTCCCTGGCGGAGGAATGTTACCGCCTGGGCCATTCCCCCAAGGTGGGGACCGCGGTGGAGGTCCCGGAACTCGGACTCTCGGTGCGGGTCCTCCGGCATCGTACCGCGGCCCCCCTTGGAACCCAGATTGCTCTTCGGGAAATCACCTGGCCCGGATCACCGAGCCAGGGTTCTGGCCCGTAGCCCTCCGGGTCTCCCTCCATAGTCCTACGCAGCAGCCTAGGCCTTTTGGCCAATTGACAAACTTTCCGATGCCATGCTACCAAGAATGGTCTATTCCCAGGCTTTTTCTTTGGCCTCAACGTTTCAACCCAATAAGGAGGTTCCACATGTCGACCGCTGTAGCCCCTGAAATAAAGGTGGGTGATACCGCCCCGGACTTCACCCTCAAGGATCAGGACCAAAAGGATGTCAAACTGAGCGATTTTCGAGGCAAGAAGAACGTGGTCCTGGCGTTTTATCCCCTCGATTGGAGTCCGGTGTGTACGAACGAAAACAAGTGCTTGACCGATGATTTTCCAAAATTTGAGGGCGCCAACGCCATCGTCCTGGGCGTCAGCGCGGATAGTTTCTTTTCCCACAAGGCCTGGGCCGACGCCCTCGGGCTCAAGCACACGCTGCTGTCCGATTTCAATCGGGAGGTGGTGAAAAAGTACGGCCTTTACTTTGAACCACTGAATTGCGGGAAGCGGGCGACGGTGATCGTGGACAAGAACGGAAAAGTCGCCTACGTCAAGGTCCAGGAGATTAAAACGGCTCGCGACGACAAGGATATTCTGGAAGCGTTGAAGAAACTGAGCTGACGAATCAGGACTGAGGACTGATTGCTGAGGACTGAGAGGTACATCCTCCGGAAACCTCAGTCCTCAGTCTGCAGCAATGAACAAGCATGGTCGAAGACGTCAGCGATAGTAATTACGAAGAGTTCCGCCAAGCCCTTGCTGCGGTAGTTGCTTACGGCATCGCATCCTGCGAACCCTGCGCCCAGTACGATCCCGTCCTGGAGAAAGTCGCGGCCCAGTTCACGGATGTCCGGATCGGCAAGGCAAAAATGCACGTGCCGGGACGTTGCCGGGAAATCAAGAAGCAGCAACAGTTTGAAACCTACCCAACCACTCACCTCTTTTCACAGGGCAAGCTGGTCATGAGCCGCGAAGGCAAGTTGGACGTGGAGGAATTGGCCGCCCTCATCAACGATCATTTGCCAAAGCCCTGATCGCCGCTTCAGCCTCGACTCTTCGAAAAACTCTCCAGGCAGCTGCCCCACTTATCCCGCATACTCGTAGGAGACTTCCCGCGTTTCTTCCAACCCGATCCGTGTCAGATGACCCGCGGGGATCACTTTCACCAAGAGGGCCCAGAGGAGCCGGACAAAATTTTCTCCGGTGGGAGGAGCGGTCTGAAATTCCTGATCGCAGTTCAGGTCCTGGCGGTCAAAGCGTCGCAATAGGGCGTGCCTGACCAGTTGGTCCAAGTCCTGAAGAGGGACGGCCATCCCGGTCACCGGATCGATGGAATTTCGGATGCTGGCGGTCAGCACGTAATTATGGCCATGGCTGTGCGGGCTGCCACAGGCCCCGTACATCCGCCGATTGTCCGCTTCGGACAGTTGTGGGGAATGGAGCCGATGGGCGGCAGAAAAATGATAGCGCCTCGTCAACTGGGCCTGACCGGAGGTGGCACCGGCTTGTGCGGCCAGGTCCCCGTCGATCTCCGCGTACAAATCCTCATCCTGGTACAACCGGATCTTATGGAGGGTGCCGATCTCCGGATGCGCCACGAGGAGGCGCCATAGGACCCAGGCGAGATTTTCCGTGGTCGGATTAGTCTCCGAAAAATAGGGCGTGTCCAAGTTGAGATGTTTGTGGTCAAATTCGTCCAACACCTGCTTGAGGACGCGCTTCAGGTCGGTGAGGTTGACGACCATGCCGGTCGCGTCGTCCACAGTTCCGGCGATGGTCACTTCGAGCAGATAGTTGTGTCCATGGCCGGGCTCGTTGTAACTGGACCCAAAGACCGCTCGATTGCGGGCCTCATCCCACGCCGCATGCTGGTAGCGGTGGGCCGCGGCAAACTCGACCCGTTTTGTTAGCAGAACGGACGTCATCCCATTCACCAGAGGGGAACATACGAGCAGAAGAAAAAGGCCAGGGGCCTTGGTCCACCGGTTGGTGGTCAGGCTCCTGGCCTTCGGTTACCCTGCTATCCGCGAGAAACGATTAAACGCTAAAGGAACTGCCGCACCCACAGGTGGTTTTGGCATTGGGATTCTTAATCGAGAACCCGGAACCCTGCAGGCTGTCCAAGTAATCCACTTCTGCGCCGTTGAGGAGGGACACGCTCTGCGAGTCCATAATGACCTTCACGTCCCCCTTCTCGATGACCGTGTCATCGTCGGCCATCTTGGATTCAAAGGCCATACCGTACTGATAGCCGTTACAGCCACCGCCGCGGACATACACCCGCAGACCAACGGCATCCTTTTCCTCTTTCATGAGATCCTTGATCATTTGCTCCGCTTTCGGAGATATGGTCAGCATGCTGCTCCTCCCTTGAGTTTCTTATGACTTCCCGTTTCGCCTCGTTTCAGAGTTGCGATTGTTGAACCAGTCGAGGCGACTCAAAATTCAGAGTAAATGTATCGTAAATCTTTGATTATTATAATGGTTTTTCACTCATAAGTCAACCCAACCAGAGCCCACATTTCCCCTGATTTTAGTCTGAATTCGCCCTGCCTTAGGCCCGAACGGGATGGCCGAGGTCGGCAAGCCATTCCTGGCGCAGGGTCTCCGGCACGG
>JBFFYZ010000326.1:0-3142 GCA_041568895.1 Nitrospiraceae bacterium | reverse complement strand
GCTCTCCTCGAGGCCCATCCAGACCAGTTGGCCGGGCTCCGCCCATTTTTTGATAAGGGGGAGATCCTGATCACCATCAACCGCAAGGTGGCCAGTTTGGATTCGTCAGTCCGCGACGGAGACACGGTCAAACTGACCCATCAGTTCAACCCGACCTTTGAAGGGGCTATGTGGCAGAACCCGTGAGGGGAGGGAAGACGCCACCCCCTCGGGGTGGCCTGCTGAACCTGCTAACCGCCTTCGGACGCCAGGCCCGCTACCACGCCCATCTGCCGGTACTTCCGCTCTCGCTGAACCAGCAACTCGTCCCGAGGGACCTCCAGCAGCTGTCGGATATGAGTGTCCAGCGCTTTGGCTACGCGCGCGGCCACGGCCGGAGGGTCCCGGTGCGCGCCGCCTAAGGGTTCGGGAATGATTTCATCGATCACGCCCAACTCCAGCAGATCCCGGGCGGTCATCTTGAGCGCCGCCGCCGCGTCGGAGGCCTTGGCCGGATCATTCCATAAAATAGCCGCGCAGCCCTCCGGAGAGATGACGGAATAGATGGCATGCTCCAGCATGAGGACGCGGTCGGATACGCCCAAAGCCAACGCCCCTCCGCTTCCTCCTTCCCCGATCACCACCGAGACGATGGGTACCGACAGCCGAGACATCACCAACAGGTTGCGGGCGATGGCTTCCGCCTGACCGCGCTCTTCGGCCCCGATCCCCGGGTAGGCGCCTGGGGTGTCGATAAAGGTGAGGATGGGACGCCGGAATTTCTCGGCCAGCCGCATGAGCCGTAACGCCTTGCGGTAGCCCTCGGGGTTGGGCATTCCAAAGTTTCGCTGCATGCGTTCCTTCAGGGTCTTTCCCTTTTGGTGGCCAAGTACCAGCACGGACTGGCCCTTCAGGCGGGCGAAGCCTCCCACGATGGCCCGGTCGTCCCCGAAGAGGCGGTCGCCATGGAGTTCCACGAACTCCTCGCAAAAAGTGCCGAGGTAATCCAGGGTGGACGGCCGCTGGGCGTGCCGAGCCAGTTGAGCCCGTTGCCAGGGAGTGAGGTTCCGGTAGAGATCGAGTTCCGCCTGGGCCAGACGGGACTTGAGTTTTCGGATTTCATCCTGGACGGAGGGCTTGGACGCACCCGGTCCGGCGAGTTTTTCCAGCCGTTCCTCGATTTCCCGGAGAGGTCGTTCAAAATCCAAATAGTCGCGCATGGGCACCTCGCGGCAGGAGGGCGGTGGGGCTCCTCCTACATCAAGCCAACGGCACCTTTCCCTAGCAGGGCTTCCACCTCGGCCACGAATCCCTCGCTCGTAGACACTTTCATCTTCGGAAGGGGAGCGGTCTCCGCTTCCAGGTTGGGCGGAAGCCGGAACGTCAAGGAGATCGCGGTCGGGCCGGGATGCCGGTGCAGCACCTCCCGAAGCTGGGAAAGCCGGGCAACGGCCTGGGCCTTGGCATCCAGTCGGATGGTGATCCGGTTGATGGCACGGGTTTGGAGGTCGATCAACGACTCAATCCTGGTTCCCTTGATGCGGACCCCTTTCTCCGCACGATCCACCGTGCCCGTCACCTGAAGCATCGCCTCAGGACGCAGCAGGTCTCCGGCGGTCCGGAAGAGATCGGGAAACACGATGATTTCGACCAGGCCATGTAGATCCTCGAGCTGGACGTAGGCCATCCGATCGCCTTTTTTCGTGACCATTCCCTTGATCGTCGTCACAATTCCGCAGAGTTTGACTTCCTTGCCGTCTCCGGTTTCGACCAGGTCCTGGGTTGTCGTCGTGGCAAACTTGTCCAGGGCGGCCTCGTACCGAGCGAGGGGATGGGCTGTGATGTAGAACCCGGTCAGCTCCCGCTCATGCTTCAGGCACTCTCCCTGGTCCCACTCCGGAATGTCCGGAAGGGGAGGGTCGGTCAGGGCGGGCTCGCCGTGACCGTTCGCCAGGGCGCCGTCGAAAATGCTGGTCTGTCCCTGGGCCTTTTCCCGCTGGGAGGCGAGGGCTTCTTCGACCATCCGGTCCAGAATCGCCATGAGCTGGGACCGCCGGGCGCCGGTGGAGTCAAAGGCACCGGCCTTGATCAGGCCTTCCAGGACCCGCTTGTTGGCCTTGTGCAGATCGATCCGGTGGCAGAAATCCGAAAACGACCGGAAGCGGTCCTCTTCCTGGCGAGTGGCGATGATGGATTCCACCGCGCCTTCGCCGACGTTCTTGATCCCCGCCAACCCGAACCGGATACCGCCGTCCACTACGGTGAAGTCCTTTTGGCTCTCATTGACGTCGGGCGGCAGCACCCGGATGTTCAAGTCGCGGCATTCGGTAAAGTACCCGACCATCTTGTCCGCGTTTCCCATTTCACTGGTGAGAAGGGCGGCCATGAACTCCGTGGGATAGTGGGCCTTGAGAAACGCCGTCTGGTAGGTCACCAGGGCATAGGCGGCGGAGTGGGATTTGTTGAATCCGTACCCCGCAAAATAGGCCATGAGGTCGAACAGCTTTTCGGCTTTCTTCTCGGGCAACTGATTGTTCTTTGCCCCCGCGATGAACAAGGCCTTTTGCTTCTCCATTTCCTCCGGCTTTTTCTTTCCCATCGCCCGGCGAAGGAGGTCGGCTTGGCCCAGGGAGAACCCGGCCAGCCGGTTGGCGATCGCCATCACCTGCTCCTGGTACACGATGACCCCGTAGGTCTCCTTCAGGAGCGGCTCCAGGGAGGGGGGATCGTAGGTGATCTGGGAGGGGTCCCGCTTCCGCTTGATGAAGTCTTCGACCATGCCGCTTTCCAACGGGCCCGGCCGGTAGAGCGCGAGAATTGCGACCACGTCCTCGAAACATTCCGGTTTGATTCGCATCAGCAAATTACGCATGCCGGGACTTTCCAGCTGGAAGATTCCGGTGGTGCGTCCGGAGGCCAGGAGGGAAAAAGTGGCCAGGTCATCCAGGGGAAGCTGCCCCACGTCGAGGGGCAGGGAACGCGGGGTCCCGGTTCGATCGACCGCCCCGCTTTCATTGATCATGCGAACGGCGTGGTGGATCATTGTCAGGGTTTTCAGCCCCAGGAAGTCGAATTTGACGAGGCCGATCTTTTCGATGTCCCCCATGGAATACTGGGTGACGATTTCGTCGTTGGCCCCCTTGTACAGGGGCACGTGGTCGGT
>JBFFYZ010000325.1:0-3146 GCA_041568895.1 Nitrospiraceae bacterium | reverse complement strand
CTCCAGGCCGCGCGCCACGTAGGTGACCACCCGGGTCTTGGGGTCGAGCGGCTCCCCGCCCAGCCGGCGCGGCACCTCTCGGCGGCGCCACAGCTCGGTGTCCACGCCGTCGTGGATGACCTTCACTTTCGGCCCATAGGCGGTAGGCAACAGGCTCCACTGCCAGTTGGTAGGGGTGTACCCGGCCGTACAGGTCTCGAGGTCCAGCAGGATCATGGCGTTCCGCGCATGGGCGCGCAAGGCGTCGATCTCGCGCGGGGGAAAGTCCGGACGGAAATCCATGTCCGAATCGTGCGGACGGTAGTAGTACTCGAAGTAATTGATGATCGGGCAGGCGTACAGCTCGCGGAGGAACACCGTGGAGCCGAACCCGCTATGGCCCACGATCACATCAGGCCGTACATCAGCCGCCGCTTTGCAGGCCTCATACACCCCGTGCGCGCTCCAGATGGCGTTCTCGAACGTGCGTGAACAGTAATGCGTGGACCGGGTGGCGCCGCCCTTGACGTCGAAGCGGAGGCACCGGACGCCGTTCTGCATGCCCGAGGCGGCTTTGGTGACGAACAGGCAGTCGTGGCCGTAGTCCTTCACGAGCCGGGCAGCGAGATGCCCGAACTGGGCTGGATAGTTCGGATGGACGAACAGGATCTGCATGGCAGGCCGCACCTTGCCACCCTGCCTGGACCCTGTCAAGGCTGGGATCAGGCTCCCTGGTGCCGTGAATTATTCTGGCGGGGTGACGCGCTTGAGGGTTTTCTGGAGGTTTTCGTGTGAATGGAGAGCGGTCTGCTCTTCGCCCAGGCTGGTCAAAAATCCCGAGAGCAAAACTATTCGAAAGCAGGCCTTGCAGGTATCGGGCAGCTAGGGATCCGGCTTGCGCTTTTGAAAAAAATTAAAGCTCACGCTGATGCGATCGCCCGCCGGGCCCTCTCCGGTCGACAGGTTCGGCTCCACCTCGTGCACCAGCCAGGAAGGGAACAGGATGAGCCGGCCCTCGACCGGCTCGAAGTACACTTCCGACCAGACCTCGGATTTGCGCGGCAGCCCGGCATCATAGTGGGGTACGACCATCAGGGCCTGCGGCCGAGGGTCCGTGAAAAAAATCCGTCCGCAATCCGGCGGAGCTTGGACATAGTAGACGCCGCTCCAGAAGGTGTTCGGATGGACGTGACGTCGGTTATACCCGTACCGGGGATTGATGATCGCCCACATGTTGTCAAAGGCCGCTTCGCTGGCCGGATCATAGCCCAGGTTGTCGTAAATCTGCTGGGCCGCGGCGAGCACGTGCGTCGTGAGCAGGCGGTACTCCTCCCGCAGATGCATGTCCAGCTGGCTGTGCCACGAGCCGACCTGTTCGACGTTGGATCGGACGATGCCTTTGGGGTCCCGGGACTGCCAGGCATAAATGTGCGGCTTGAGCGTGTCGTTGAGTTTTTCGGAATCGGGGAGGTCCATGAAATAAATCGGTGTGGGGAAATAAAGTTCCCTGACCAGTTGGCCCCGAGTCCCCGTGGGCATTGGCTTGTCGGTCTTCATCGAGACGAATCATTCTGAAAAGGAGTGTTTCCGGCCCTAGCCATTCCTACCCGGTTAAACACCGTGCCTGAGCGACGTCCACGCCCGTTCCGGTATTCCCTCGTAAAGAATGCCCGATGGTTAGGATACATCTTGCGCACCTCGCGGGCTACAAACCATACAACTTCACGGGAGGTGGCAAACAGGGTCATGGCAACAAAAAAATCACCATCCTGGCATTCCTGAAAATTGGGCACATACCTCCCTTCCACCCATGCTCGCGCGATTGCCTCCACACACATTGCCCACCCAACATATCCCACAAGCTGGTTGCCCTGAGCGACAAAAAGGTAGTGGCCCCTCTCAATCTGCCCGCCCAGCGTCCCGGCAAAGCTCCCAAACTTGTAGGAGGCGTACGGTTCGACATCCTTTAGCAGGGCTGCCGCCCGACAGAACGCCTCAAACGGGTCCTTTAACCGCACACACTTGAGCTCGTCAGCAACCATAACTGCAAAAGTCTTTCACCTTTCAATTAATTCTCACGTTACTCAGTCATCCCGTTCGCCCTTCCGGTCCTTCATTGGGATCGTGATGACCAGATCACGGGTGGGGTCGAGGTCTGGATCGGCCAAATCCAGAAGGAAATTCCGGGTCCAGGGGTTGCCGTTCACCACAGGCTGGCGTATCCATTCATTGAATCGATGATGGATCTCCATGGACACCCGTTCGAAGTGCCCGTTTCCGTGGCTCAACTTGTTCTTGCCAGTGCCACCGTCCAGAAAATCTTTGCCCCCACCGCCTATGAGGGTGTCGTCACCGTGCCCACCCCTGAGCGTGTCGTCTCCACCCTGCCCGAGCAGGATGTCGTCCCCGTCGTCACCGAACAGCTGATCCTGGCCACCCTGATGCTCGCGGGTTTTAAGGTCCCACTCTTCCCCGTCCCTCTTCGTGTCACTGCCAAAGGGAAGCTTGCGTCCCAGCCGGTCCAGAAGACGAAGCTCCGCACTGTCGCCCAGCAAGATATCGTGGCCGGCGCCACCTCTGAGGGTATCATCCCCTCCGTTCAATTGGAGGTTCCAGGGATCACGTTTTGTCTGGGTATGTGGCAGCCTCGTATCGAAGTCAAACAAAAGATGGTCCCCCACCAGGATGTCATGTCCCTCGTTACCGATCAGGGTGTCGTGGCCGCCATTCAACACGAAGCGCCCTGCCCACTGTCCCACACTAACCATACTTTGAAAATACTGACCAAGGTGTTTTCCGTACCCATTCTCCTTGTCGTCGTTGTCGTAGAGCCACTTCAGATGATCCACCGGCGCACCATTGAGGGCCAACTCAAGAGACCCCTTGAGCCGTAGCATGTGATCGCCAATGAGCGTGTCGTCCCCCATTCCTCCGCCCATTGAATCATTTGCCCCATGGCCTTCCAAGTCGCCCACGAGGGAACCGAGCATCGGACCGTGCAGCCCATTCGCATGGCCGCGGAAAACTTGATAGAACTCCTTTCTTGTCACATCCAGGTTGACGTTGACCGTTACGGACGGAGCCATTATTAGGCTGGAGTCCCCAACCATTGTGTCATTGCCCGCCCCGCCGAGCAGGGTATCGGGTGCCCCCTGAATCGTGAGAGT
>JBFFYZ010000324.1:0-3149 GCA_041568895.1 Nitrospiraceae bacterium | reverse complement strand
GTAATGCCGATACCCGGGTTGCCTGGTCGTGATGCTGATCGAAGGGATTAGTCAGAGCCAGCCAGTAGGCCGTATCTGCAAAGACCGGCTTCAAGAATGGCGGCTGCCGTACAGGTAATGGTCGTGGCGGGCGGCCAGGTCGGTCGGGAGTTTATGAAGCTCAGCCTCGGGAATCGAGCTTGCGATTTTCTGCAGGTCTTCCCAAATGGGAGCCACGGGCCGTTTCGCGCGTTTCGGCCCTCGCTGTCCTTTTCGGGCACGGGTTCCGGTTCTTTTTTTAGGTCGCGACATGCCGCAATTATAGCGTAATGCCGCCAGTTGAACAAGAAGATCCACAGTGAAAGATCCAGGTCTTGAGTGTGACCATCGGCGGGGACGACCGCGGAGACGCCCAGGGGCGCTGCCGCCGCCTCGCCCCCGCCCTCGGTTATAAAAATTCCGGGCTGGGTTTAAAGGATCGGGAGTCAGTTCTTCGGCGGCGGCCTGCCCGTTGGAGGGTTGGGACGAAGATGAACCTATTCGATGGGCAGACTAAAACAGAAGGTGGTCCCTTTTCCCAGCGTGCTTTCCGCTCCCACCTGTCCGTTATGGAGGTGGATTAACTTCTTCACGATAGCCAACCCCAGACCCGTAGACTTCTCACCTCCCGTGGGCTTGGCGCTTAAGCGCTGAAACTCTTTGAATAAGAGTTCCTGATCCTCTTGTGACAGCCCCGGGCCCTCATCACGAACCGAAAAACGGATCCGATTGGCCGAGCGTGCGGTGGCGACAAAAATGTTCGTGTGCGGAGGAGAGAACTTGATGGCATTCCCGATCAGATTGCTCATCACCTGCACGATGGCGTTCTGGTCAAACCGCAAGGGAGGAATCTCGTTCAAGCTCATGTGCAGCGTGATCTGTTTTTTCTTGGCCAGCAATTGGTGTAATTGAACCTGTTGCTTGACCGCCAGATTAAAATCCCCAATCTGTTTGTCCAACTCAATCTTGCCACTTTCGATTTTGGAAATGTCGAGCAGATTTTCCAGCAACGCGTGCATGAACGTACTCGCGTTATAGATGCTGCCCAGCATGTCCTTCTGCTCGGGGTTGACATCGCCCACCATGCCTTCTTGTAAGATTTGGCTGAAGGATTGAATGGTTTGCAGGGGATTCCTCAAATCATGAGACGCCATACCGAGGAACTTGTTCTTGGTTTCGTTCAATTCTGCCAGTTCCTTATTCTTTTGCCTGATGGCTTCCTCCGCATTCTTGATGTCGGTTAAATCCCTTTCAATCGCTGCAAAATGAGTCACTTCCCCGTGGCGGTCCTTTAATGGAATGAGGTTGATATCCAACCAATACTTTCTTCCAGACTTGGCATAGTTCACGATGACCGTTCTGAACGGTTGCTTTCGCTCGAGCGCCGCCCGTATGTCGGCCCGAGTCTTGGGGTCGGATTCCGGCCCCTGTAACATTCTTGGGGTTTTCCCAAGGGCCTCCTCGGGGGCATACCCCGTTAAATTGGTAAAGGCCTGATTGACAAAGACAATTTTTGGTCCTGGCGGATCAAGGGGAGAGGCTTCGGTGACGATGACAATGTCGTTGGCAAACTTGACCACATCCTCAAGCGAAAACGTTTGCTCCATAAACCTGGCCTCCTGATGTTGGCCCCCTTCCGAGACTACGCCCTTATACACTCCCTCCATGGCTTCCGCCAGTCCCGCAGCGGGAGGCATGAAAACCCCGAAGCCGGAACGCCGCATCCAGGTCTGCCCGCCCGACCTGGGGTGCGGAGAAGACCGGGGCCAAGTTTTGAGTGTGACAATGGCCCGGAACGACCGCAGAGATGTCCAAGGGCGAGCCTCACGACGCGCTACCATCCTCCGGAGGGGTAAACCCTTAATAGAAAAAATCGCGAAGCTCCGTGTTGAGTTGGGCGGACGGGGGGCGTAGACTTGGAATTGATGGGTCGTTCCTTGCGAACTGGATCTGCTCCCTCCTTCCGTGCGGCTGCGGTTGTTCTCTTGCTCTTAGCCCTGCTGCCTGCTCCGGCCTGGGCTGCGTGGCAGGAGATTGGGTCGGTGATGGGGCCCGAGGGGTTCCTCATCTACGTGGATCCGGCCACTTTTCCTACCAAGCATATGATCGTGGTCCCGCTCACGCACCTGCGGAATTACAAGACCGACCAGGTACAGCCGGCGACGGACCGGCCCTTCCGCTCCGTGACCATCCAGGCCGAGTACGACTGTCACTTGGAGAAGGAACGGGTCCAGACCGCCACGTACTACGCCGGCGCCATGGCCACCGGCGAGGTCGTGGGCACCGATCCGGGTGGCGCGCAATGGCAGCCCATCGAAGCCGGCAGCGTCAGCGCGACTGTCTGGAAAACCGCCTGCCGGTGAGGGACCAGGACAGGGTGTCAACAATCTTTTCTACGACGATTGCAACATGTACGTCCGGAGGGAGCTTGGGAGGGCAGGGATGGGCTGGGGATGGAGAGGGACGCTTCTGGCGGTGATGGTGGGGGCGGCGGTCGCGGGCTGTTTGGGCACCTTTGAGCCGCTGCACACGGCGGTCCACAACCAGGACGCCTACACGGTGAAGGTGCTGCTGCAGCAGGGCGCGGACGTCAACGAGCAGAACCTGTCCGGCTGGACGCCCCTGATGCGGGCTGCCTATGCGGGGAATGTCACGATTACCAAGCTGCTCCTGGAGCACGGGGCGGATCCCCACATCAAGAATAAATTCGGCGAGACGGCTCGCACCATCGCGGAGTCCCTGGACCATACCCTCGTCGCGAACGTCCTCAAGGACGCCGAAGGCGGACCCGTCAAGCCGTGAAGGCCGGGTCGTCCGGCAGCCCGGCATCAGTCCCCAGCCGGGACCTTTTCCAGTTTAGGGTGGACGCCCGGAAAAGCTGCCGCCACCGCTCACATTTGAATCTCGGAGCGTAGGCCATGAAGATGTCGCCCCTGTTTCGAGCCTGGCTGTGGCAAGGCGGCGTGCTCGCCTCCCTTGTGGTGACGGTCGGGCTAGCCGCCGCCCAGGTGAAGCCCGTCACCCCGCCGGTGACGCCTCCCGCCATGCCTCCCCTTATCACACCGGCTCCCACACTCCCACCGAAGCTACCCACGGTCCCGTCATTTCCGGAACCCTTGAAGAATCCTCCG
>JBFFYZ010000323.1:0-3150 GCA_041568895.1 Nitrospiraceae bacterium | reverse complement strand
GAGCACGGGCGCTCGCGCCCGCATCCTTCCCGTCGGGGATTTCAGGGTTCGGAGCCCGCCCCCGTGGAGTCAATTGCGAGGGGCCGAGGCATGAGAGGAGATCATTATCGCTAGACCAGGCAAAACCACACTCGCCAAGCGGGACCGAGAGCGAGCCAGAATGGCCAAGCAAAAGGAAAAAGAGGCGCGTCGGGTTCAACGCCAGCAGGAAAAGGCGACCCGGCCCCGGCGGGATGACGGTGAAGATCCGGATCTCGCCGGCCTTGAATGGGGCCCGCAGCCGCCGCTGTTTTAAGGCAAGACTCGGTCGAGAGTGCTGAGGGAGTCTCAACACCCTCCACGTTTGCAAAGAGAATGGGAGAGAGCTTGCGCTCTTGGGTCGCCGGTCTGTCTGCAAAAAAGAGCATGCCCCCTCGGCGCGGGTTTCAGGAGGGTCGTACGTGCCCGGCGGCGACCCGCCACGTTGCTTACGCAACGGCCGCATGATATGGTTTCACCTCTTCATCGTTTGGGGCCTGCGATGAAGATGATTCACGGAAGGCCTTTGTTTGATGTTGTTTTGACCGCAACGGTGCTCGGAAAGCTGACCAGGCCGCGGTCACGCGACTTCGGCCCGTTCGTCCCCGCCGGTTCGACGACCAAGACAATATCCCAATACAAGGAGGAACCCCACATGGGTTCAAAGGTTTTTGTGGGCGGCTTGCCCTATGCGACGAGTGAGTCGCAGTTGGAAGGTCTCTTTGCGCCGCACGGCACGGTGCAGTCGGTTCAGATCGTGACCGACAGGCTCACGGGCCAGTCGCGGGGGTTCGGGTTCGTGGAGATGGGCTCGCCGGAAGAGGCGAGCCAGGCAATCACGGCCTTGAACGGGACGCAGCTTGATGGACGCACGCTGAAGGTCGACGAGGCGAAGCCCTCTCCGGATCGCGGGAACCGCGGCGGCGGTGGTGGCTTCGGCGGCGGCGGCGGCGGAAAGCGGGGACGCTGGTAAGGACATGAGGCGTAAGCGGAAAAATAACTAACTCTTACGCTCGCCTTCGATGGGAAAACGGGCAGGATTCCGCTCTGGCAGCGTGGGTCCTGCCCGTTTTGTTTCCTGAGAGGTTGTCGTGACGAACTCTGCCTCCCTGTCCCCTTGTTTGGGTAGGTGGAACAGGAGGTCTGTCCATCACGACCACGCGTCAGGTTTCGTAGTAGACGACAACGGTGGTCTTCCCGCACTTACTACAGGCGCCGTTCTTGGTCATGGGCGCTTTGCCCGCCGCCTCCGCGGCCTGGACCTGCGGGTCGGCCGGCACACTGCCCTTACCGAGCGCGTTGTAGCAGCTACTGCAGTAGTTCGTCGTTTCCCCCATCGAGATGCTCCTGCCCTTGTGGTGACGATGTGTGAGGATCCCCCGGCCCCTCAACAGGTGACATGAGGCACGAATGCGGTCGCGTCGTCACGAGAGGGAAAAAATCGCGCGTTGGCCCGGCGTGCCGAACATTTCTCCGAAGATCAAGTCGCTGCCGCCAGCAAACTGGTACGGCATATAGATTTCGGCAGAGTAGTTGTCAACGTGGTCCAGAATCAGCAGGACCGCGTCGGTCTCCGATTTCGTGCCTGGTGGAGTGACGCGGACATCGCAGACGATCACGGAAGCTTTGGCGCTGCCCTCCTGCCCCATTTTGCGAAAGGCGTCCGTCAGGGCGTCGACGGTCTGCTGCGATTTGCGCTCTTCCCCCTCCTCCTCGTCGGCGGTGAACCCCTTCATCGTCCCATCCCCTGCCATGATTCCACCATAGGGGTGAAAGCCGTGCTGCGTTTTGAGCTGCTGCTCTGCAAGGGGGAGCACGAATCCTGCGAGGGCTTCGAGGTCCTTCTGCGTTTGAGTCGTGACCATGGTGTCCTCCCTCGAATCGGGACGCACGGGTCGCCCGGCGCGACGCCGTGAGTCCTTCGGTCGCCGCACTCGCCTTTCGGCCGAATTTAACAGAGGACGGGGTCATGCGCCAGCAGGAATGCAGAATTGACCGCGCGCGGCCCGTCTCGTTTGTGCCCGGGCTCATCGGCTGACAGGGCCTCTCGACATGATTGCCTTCTCCGGGGACCTATGCTACGCTGCCGATACTTTTCCGGTGAGGGCCCGTCGGAAGAGCTGTCCGCAAGTCCGGCCCTGATCCGACGTTGTTTTGCCCCGGAGTTCGCGCCGGAAGTCAGACCCCCCAGGCCGCCAGGATACTAAGCGCCCTCGGTCCGGTCCCTCCCCTTCTGGTCCAGGTTCAAGACACCGTCACCATTCACAAGGAGCAGCGAGATGAGCTCTAAGATCTATGTAGGGGGGCTACCCTATTCGACCACCGAGGCGCAGTTGACCGACCTCTTCACGCCCCACGGGACCGTGGAGTCGGTCCGCATCATTACGGACCGATTCACCGGTCAGTCCCGGGGCTTCGGATTCGTGGAGATGGCCTCGTCGGATGAAGCAAACGCCGCGATTTCGGCCCTCAACGGCACACAGTTGGAAGGCCGAACCTTGGCGGTCAATGAGGCCAGGCCCCAGGAGAACCGGGGTGGCCGCGGCGGCGGTGGTGGCGGGGGTTTTGGTGGCGGCGGCCGTGGTGGCGGCGGCGGCAAGCGCGGACGATGGTAGACACCGTCAGGGGTAAGGCGTAAGGCGTCCGAAGACAAGAAGAGCCGGGATCATGCCCGGCGTGAAGAAGTATGAAAGCAGGAACTCCTCTCGCAGAGGGGTTCCTGCTTTTTTTTCAAGGGTCCCAGGTCTCAGGTCTCAGCTGCGCCTGCTGCGGACATCTTACGTGGGACCTGGAACGTGGAACCTGGAACGAGTCACTGATGATAAGCGATGAGTGTACGCAGCTAGAAAGGAGAAGCGATGGTGAGAGCAAAGGCAGAGGGCCCTGCAGGATAACCTGACAGGGCCCCCGGCTTCGAATGCGCGATCGCTCGTGGGTGTCTAGTTTTGGGTCCCTCCGTCAATTTCGCTGGCGATATCCTTCAGATCTTTCGGGTAGAGCACGATCTCGATCCGCCGGTTGACCTGACGGCCGGCCTCTTCCTCGTTCGAGGCAATGGGACGGGTATCCGCATACCCGACGGCGGAGATGTTATCCGGCACGATTTCTCCTTTTTCGATCAGGTAGCGAACG
>JBFFYZ010000322.1:0-3173 GCA_041568895.1 Nitrospiraceae bacterium | reverse complement strand
GACCGGGAACCGCGCCAGCCAGGCCTCCGCGGCGAGGGCCACGGCCCGGCGCGCACAGACGCGTGCCTTGCCGTCGTTGCCGTCCGTCCGCGCGGCCTCCGCCGCCGCGAGTTCCTGCTCAATCCGCGACGCCTGGGCCATACCTCTTTCGGTTCATTCGCTGAGGGTGAGGTCCGTCAACCGATTTGAGCGGCCGTTCCACCCTTCAAAGACAGCTATCTGACTTCCTTCAGGTCCTCCATCGCGCGCTCGGCGGCCGTGGTCCCCTTATCGGTCTGACCTTGTTTGGCCTGGAGCACCGCGTCCTCGAGTTTTGCGATGGCTTCCTGAACATGGACATTGTCCTCCATGTCCTTTCTCGCCATCACCGCATGTTTGAGGGCCGTTTCGGCATGCGTGGCTAACTTATCCGCATGTCCCTGCCTGCCGTGGTCCACGGCTTCCTGGGCATGCTCGATCGCTTCGGCCACATGCTCATTCACAGCCAGGGCCGTGCCGGCCATGACTCCGACGCTCACCGCAAGGATGAAAAGGACGCCAATTGCGATCTTCAATGAAAAACCCGTTGCCATCGCCCACCTCCTGGAAAACTGACGTGGTGAACCTGGCCTATTGTACACCGGGCAGGGTGGCTCCGTGCGGGCCAAAGGCCCGTGTCAGTATCCTCTCCCGGCGTCGATACGGGTCTTCACCGCGTCGGGGTCACGAACGCCGCGCAGCAATAGCACCCGCTCGCCACCCGTGGACCGCACCACGACGGTGCCGATCCCGAGGAATCCGGCGAAGGGCCCGCGCGTCACCGTCACCTCACGGATCTCCTCGAGCGGAATCGCCTCGATGTCCCGGCCCGTGTACCCGTTTCTCAGCAGGACCCGGCGTGAGGTCAGGACGAACTGCGCCCAGTACCGAAGGAGGCCGGCGCAGGCCAGAAGCAGCACGGCGCCACCCAGCCACACCGCGCCGTTCGCGTGCTCCGGATCCAGGACATACAGGTACCGACTGCGCAGCGCCGCCCCCATGCTGAAGAAAAAGAGCCAGGCAAACTGATTCCACGAGGGATACGCCTGCCAGCGGATGACTTCGCCGTCGTCGCCCTGCTCCTTCATAGCCGCTCACTATACACCAGGGAGCCGGCACGCGTGGCGTGAGGATTTCGTAGAGCCTAGTGAGGTGGCTGGAAAGGTCTCAGGAGAGGACGACCCTGGACGCAAGCGGGAGGGCGGGAGGCAGAAGCCTCCGCCCCCATCGCTTGCACCTCGCCCCGGTCACCCAACAGGGATGACCGGTCGGCTTATTTCAGGTGCTTGTTGACGAGCTTCGTCATCTCGAACATCGAGACTTGTTTCTTGCCGCGGAAGACTGCCTTGAGCAGGGCGTCGGCGTTGATCATGCGGCGGTTCTTCTTGTCCTGGAGCCGCTTGCGCTTGATGTAGGCCCAGATCTTCTTGGTGACCTGGGTACGGGGCAGGGCTTTCTTGCCGATCACCGCGGCGAGGACGGCACTGGGGGTCATGGGCTTCATAAACGCGGCGCTCGGTTTCCTCTTCTTCCCCTTCTTCGCCTTCTTCGCCTTCTTCCTCTTGGTGGCCATATTGGGTCTCTCCTGAGTGGAGTGAGGTGCAAGGTCCCCCGCGGCGGGAGACGGTTGCCGGGAGAGTCCCGCAATTAGAGGAAAAAGTCAACCACCCGGCAGGGATAAAGCGCGCCGACGGGTCGAAGTCTGAAGCGCCAGCCCCCTGTCTCTTTTCCGCAAAGAGAGCAAAATCAAGAAGTAAAACCCGACCCTCTCTCCGATCCATGCGTTCTGTTTCCCCGGGCTGCATCACCGCTGGATCAATGTTATAGTGTGGTGCCGTTGCAGGTCGCATCGTCTACCGCTTCCGCGCACCAGCCGTGGGAGCGCGTCTCTCCCAGGAGGATGACATGTTTGGTCCGATTACCCTCCCATACGGGGCCAAGATGCTGTTCAACACCGTCAAGCTCAAGCCCGGCGTCAGCTTCGATGAGGTGGAGATGGCCGTCGGGGAAATGTGCATGGTCGTGAAGAACACCTATGGCGGCGACAAGGGGGGATTCATCGCCGGGCAGGTGTTCAAGTTCTCCGGCTTCATCTCCGACGAAGGCTCCCTCGGTGAGGTCAAGACCGCCGACGACCATTATGCGATCGTGACCTATTGGCGCTCATTTGAAGATCACGAACAATCCCATGCCGACCAAGTCTTCCACAACAAGTTCGCCGCCTTGGTGAGCATGTGCTCCGAGACCAAGGAACTCGGATACGACATGCTGTGGCAGGGCGCAGCGGCGGACCAATAACCGCAGCGAGCCTGCCGGGATCTTCTTGAGACGGCCCCATCCGTTCCCACTGCCACCTTTTCTCCGCTGCGTCAGGCTGACCCACGAATCCACTGATAGAAGGATTGCAGCCCTTCGGTCGTCCGAATGACGTCGAACATCAGGCGCCCGCCCCCGGTCGGCCCGTTGTCCTTCTCCCCCCACTTTGGCGGAGCCCAGCTGTCGTTCCACATCTCGAAGGTAAACCAGGGAAACCGGAGCGCAAAGGTTCCGAAACGCTCCTCCAACGTGCTGCCGCTGGTGCTCACAAACAGCCCCGAATCGATGGAAAACCCCCATTCCAATTCGTATCGGACCTCGTTCGTGGCGGTGTAGGACCCGACGGCGATGGACGCCTGACCCAGGTACGATTGGGGCGCCACCTGTTGGAAGGCCGCGCCCCCGAACAACTGGGCGGCACGTCCCATGGCGGAGACCCGAAAAAAGTCCAGCCCTGGAATCGGAGCGACTCGTCTCAGACCCGCTCTCGCGAACAGCTCGTGATAGAGGGAGCCGGAAGACCCGCCCGCACCGGCAAACAGGGTGTTCGGGCCGAAGGCATTCCACCATTTGGTCGCCGACCCGTCGATCATGAAGTCGTTGGTCTCCCGAATGCGTCCCACCGGCACTCGGGCATAGCCCAGCGTGTCGTGAATCAGGTTTTGGATGCCCCGGCTGGGCTCGTCGCGCGTCGGTCCGGCCCCGACGGTCAGATTGGTGCTCCATCCCTGGAACCGCTGCCAATGTTCGGTCCAACTCAGCGTGATGAAATTGAAGCCGGACGTGTCAAGAATGGCGTTGTAGGGCTGGGATCCGCCGAACCGGGTAAACCGGTTCAG
>JBFFYZ010000321.1:0-3182 GCA_041568895.1 Nitrospiraceae bacterium | reverse complement strand
GCCGAAAATCGTCGCCTTTGGCGACAGCCTGACCGCGGGGCTGGGCGTGGCTCCTGAGGAATCGTACCCGGCCCAGCTTCAGCGGCAGCTGGACCTCGCCGGGTACCCATATCGTGTCATCAATGCCGGGGTGAGCGGCGAGACCACCGCGGGTGCCCTGCGGCGGGTGGAATGGGTGCTCAAGAGCAACCCCAGTCTCGTGATTCTGGAGGCGGGCGGGAACGACGGCCTGCGCGGGATTGACCTGAAGGACACGCGGCAGAACCTGGACACCATCATCCGCCGGCTCAAAGCCGCGGGCGTGACCATCGTTCTGGCCGGCATGAAACTGCCCCCCAATTACGGAGCCGAGTACACCGCCGAGTTCGCCCGGATGTTTCCGGAGCTGGCCAGGACCCACCAACTGGCGTTCATGCCGTTTTTCCTGGAGGGGGTGGCTACCCGCGCATCCCTGAACCAGGCGGACGGCATCCATCCGACCGGAGAGGGCTACCGGATTATCGTGGGCCACCTCATGCCCATCCTGAAGCCCCTGCTGAACCAAGCCCCCAAAGAGGCGAGCTAAGTCCCGGCGGGGGAAGCCATCTGGACCGGGAAGGGTGCAGACACACCCGACCCCTTCATGGCCTTCTCCCTTTAAGCTGCCCGGTCACAAACCGAGCAGGGGCGGGAGGGCGCATGGGGGTGAGTGCTGATCGACCGGGAAGGAGATCAGGACTTTTTAAAGAAGGTGTCGTAGACGCCGTAGCCGAGAATGAGGGCGATCAACGTATAGTACATGTAGGTGATGCCTTCATACCCACCTCCGGGCTCGTTGGCGAACGCCAGGGAGGCGCTCAGCAACACAGACCCGAAGGCACCAGAAATTGCAGCCAGTCGTTTCATGACACAGCCCCTCCTCAAATAAATGGAATGCCTGCCTTTTGGTAGACAAACGGAGCGGATTGTACAAAAGTCCCTCACGAGGGCGCAAGGAGAAAAAATCGTCGGAAAATTTTTTCCTCTGAGGTTTGCGTCCCCAACCCCGCCTGTCTCCACTGCTTTTTCGGAACGGTTGCTAACATGGGGGGGGACGAATAAAAGCCTTCGGAGACCGGCTTTTCTGGCGTTAGCGGAGGCTTCACGGTAGAATCGGCCCCTTGTCGATCGACCGATGGCGTTCGATCCTGAAGGAAGCATGACGACATGCAAGAATGGGCCAGCATCTGGTTTCAATGGGTACACGATTGGGGCTATCCCGGCATCATTTTCTTGATGGCCCTTGAGAGTTCGGTCTTTCCCATCCCCAGCGAAATCGTGATCCCACCTGCCGCCTACTGGGCAACCCAGGGGCGTTACAGTTTCTGGGGCGTGGTCCTGGCCGGAACGACGGGGAGCTACGTGGGGGCCGCGGCCACTTACTGGGCCGCCCGCTGGCTGGGCCGGCCGCTGCTCATCACATACGGGAAATATGTCTTTTGTCCCGAAGAGAAACTGCTGCGCGCCGAGCGGTGGCTGGCCCGGTACGAAGCGGGCGGGGTCTTCTTCGCCAGGCTGGTGCCGGTCGTCCGGCATCTGATCGGCATCCCGGCCGGGTTGGTCCGCATGCCGTTTGGCATCTACAGCCTGATGACCGTAATCGGGGCCGGGCTCTGGTGCTGGGTGTTGGCCTGGTTTGGGGGGAAGATTCTCGGGGACCAGCCGGATCTGGTCAAGGACCCGACCCTCCTCGTCCAAGTGATGCAGGATCGGTTCTTCTGGGTCGGCGGCTTCGCCCTCCTGCTCTGCGCGCTCTACGTCCTCGTCATGCGCCTCACCGCGAAGCCCGCCCAAACCAATCCGTAACGGAAACACCTTCATGCTGTGAGAAGTTTTTTTCCGAAATAATAGATGGGCACCAGCACGATTGCGGGACCGCCAAAGAGGATCGCCCAGAAGAGCTCCAATTCCGACCGTTTTGTCAGCGGCACGTATTCAACATCGTTTGGTACCAGGCAGGTGAGTTCCGTATAGAGATAAACCCCTCCCACCTCTCCACAGGTTTTCTGCTCGGCAAAAACATACACGCGTCCGACGAGGACCACATATAGTCCGAGCAGGACCAGCCAGAGCCATAGCTTTTTTCGGCTGGTCAAAGACAACCAGGAACTCCTCATGGAAAGGCTTCCTGAATATCCAACGTGTCTGCACGGAGCCTACGCTTCCCCCCAATCAGCGTCAATAATGTGCAAGGACCAAGGTCTGTAGCTTCCATATGTCATACACGCAGGCTTTGCCAGAGGTACCAGGAGGCGAGGCTCTCGTAGGGGTGCCAGGGCTTGCCGATCGCCCGGATTTTCGCGGGAGAGGGTAACGCGCGCAGCCGGTACCCGCGTTGGATCGCTTTCTGAATGCCGAGGTCGTCCACTGGAAGCACGTCCAGCCGGTTGAGCGAAAAGATCAAAAACATCTCGGCCGTCCAGCGGCCGATGCCGTGGATGGAGTCGAGCGCCTGGATGATGGCCTCGTTGGATTGGCGCGCAAACCGCCGAGGGATAATCCGCCCGTCCATGAATCCCCCCGCGAGATCTTTTAGGTACTTGGCCTTCTGGCTTGAGAGGCCCACGCCGCGCAAGCGAGCCGGGGGCGTTCCCGACACGGCCACCGGAGTCGGGCGACCGCTCGGATAGAGTCCCGCAAACCGGTTGAATATCACTTCCGCCACGGTGACGGACAGTTGCTGGGAAATGATCGAGTCACAGAGGGTCACGAAGTAGTCCCGCCGCGGGGCGAGCCGGCAGGGGCCCACCTGGCAGATCAGGCCACGGAGGATGGGATCAGCCCTTGAAAGATACAGGCAGCCCGATCGGTACGAGCCTCGGACATTGGTCTTCGAACCGCCGGTCGGGAGCAGGGCCATGGGGGGAAGAGTGCCTCCAGGTTAGGTATAGAGGCGGGCCACCCACTGGTCGTAGCCATTCAGGTAACGGCTGTCGAGGCGCTGATCCGTGCCGATCATCCGTTCCGTCCGCTGGGACCAGCGGGGATGCGGAACCTCCGGATTGACGTTGGCTTGGAAGTCATACTCGCGGGGCACCAAGGTGTTCCAGAAGGTCGCGGGCTGAGCGGCGACGAACTCGATCTTGACGATGGACTTGATGCTCTTGAACCCGTACTTCCATGGCGTGACCAACCGGATCGGCGCGCCGTGCTGCTTGGGTAGG
>JBFFYZ010000320.1:0-3186 GCA_041568895.1 Nitrospiraceae bacterium | reverse complement strand
TTCGCCACCTTCGGGGGTCGCATGATGACTTCGTCGATGAGCCCGTATTTTTTGGCCTCCTCGCCGGACATGAAGTAATCGCGCTCCGTGTCCCGGGAGATCTTGTCCAGGGCTTGCCCGGTGTGCCGAGCCAGGATCTCGTTCAGCCGCTCGCGGATCTTGAGGATCTCCCGGGCGTGGATGTCCACCTCCGTGGCTTGGCCTTGGAAGCCGCCCATAGGCTGGTGGATCATGATGCGCGCGTTGGGAAGGGCGAACCGCTTTCCCTTGGTGCCGGCGGCCAGGAGCAGGGCTCCCATGCTCGCGGCCTGCCCCAGGCAAATCGTGTTGATCGGCGGTTTGACGTACTGCATGGTATCGTAGATGCCCAGGCCGGCCGTGACACTGCCGCCCGGCGAGTTGATGTACAGGTTGATGTCCTTTTCCGGATCTTCCGCCTCGAGGAACAGCAATTGGGCGATGACGAGATTGGCAAAGATGTCGTCAACCGGAGCCCCCAGAAAGATGATACGATCCTTCAGCAGGCGGGAATAGATATCGTAGGCGCGCTCGCCGCGGTTCGTCTGCTCAACCACAATCGGCACTAACATGTCCAGCTTGTCCTTTCTCCCTGGTCGGTGCGCGATGACCTCACACCGCCGCCCATCTTATCACACTTTGGCCCCTAGTCATGTGTTCTCGCTTGTTTGACGCCCCTCCCACACCGGGTCAGGGAGGGCGGCAACCCCTTACCCCTGAATGACCGCGTGGCGGTATACAAACTCCAGGGCTTTGTCCGCCAGGATACGTCCCTGGAGCTCTTCGAGCGCTTCTTCCCCGCCCGACTCCACCACCCGACGCACCTCCTGGACCGGAACCTTGGCCTCGGAGGCGAGTCGTTGTATCTCGCCTTCAATGTCTTCCTTGCCCACCGTAATGCGCTCCCGTTCGGCAACGGCCTCCAGAATCAGGCCGGCCTTGACGCGCCGCACGGCTTCGGGCCGCAGTTCTTCCCGGAGCCGCCGGATCTCCTCCTGGCGCTTGGTGGGGTCCTCCAATCCGCTGGCCCGGCCCTTCTCCCGGATGATTTGTTCGAGCTGCTGGCGGAGCATCGCGACCAACTCCCGTTCCACCAGCGTGTCCGGCACATCAAAGTGGTGGGTCTCCAGCAGTCGCTTCAGCACGGTGTCCTTGTAAGTGTCATCGAGATCTTTTTTCAGGGCCGATTCCAATTCATTGGTGAGCCTCCCCCGCAGCTCGGCCAAGGTCGTGTAGGGACCACAGTCCTTGGCGAACTCATCGTCCAGCGGGGGAAGCTTCTTTTGCTTCACGCCCTTGATCGAGACCCGAAAGACGACCGATTTCCCGGCTAACCGCTCGTCCGGATGGGAGGCCGGGTAGGGTTGTGAAATTTCGACGAAGTCGCCCTCCTTTTTTCCGACCAGGTGGGAATCGACCTCCAGCCCGAGGATCGGCGTCTTGGACCCGACCTTGTGTAACTGGCCTTCTTTCTTGGCTCCTTCCAGCGGCGCCAGATCCAGGAATCCCTCGACGTCCAGGATCGCGAAATCCCCCTCCGCCAACGCGGTTCCCGCGGGAGCCGGATGGAGTTGGGCATGCTGCTCCCGGAGCACGTCCAGGGCGCGGGTGATCTGTTCTTCGCCAATGGTGCGCTTGTCGGGCTTTAACGAGATGGGGTTGGGTGGCCTGTAATCCCGAAGCTCGATCTTCGGTTTGATCTCGACCGTGGCCGTGAAGGAAAAGGCCGCATTCCGCTTGATCTTCACCCGCTCCAAAGGGGGCACCTCGACCAGCACAGGCACGATCCCCGCCTGGCGGATGGCTCGATCGTAATAGGTGGGAATGAGCTTCCGCACCACATCCTCTTCCACCGCCTTCGCATACCGTTTTTCCAGTAACGCTACGGGGGCTTTCCCGGGGCGGAACCCTGGGATATGCACTTGCCGGTTCAGTTGGGCGTAGGCAGCCGTAAACTCCCGGTCCACATCTTCCGGGGGCACTTCGATTTTGAGGGCGCGTTTTATCGGACCCAGTTCGGTGACTTCCAGTTTCATGGTATTCGCTTTCTGGTTGAAATGATGATGCTTCCGTTAGAAGGGATATCCACATTGAGAAAAAAACGTTCTCCGGTGGTTCCCAGTTGCCCCCCGATCAGGCAACAAGTGGGCCTAAAAATGGTGCGAGAGGGGGGATTTGAACCCCCACGGTTGCCCACGAGATCCTAAGTCTCGCGCGTCTGCCAATTCCGCCACTCTCGCACATCCTTAGTCTTCCATCATCGAGTGGCCACGGAATCGGTCCGTCAGCGCCGTTGGGCTCCTGCCGGGAGCATCCCTCCCCACCAGGTCTCCCCGTTCGTGAGCCGTCCCCTTCAGCACGGGGAGATCTTGGGCACCGGGCGTTTCTGAGCAGACCGGAGGCCCCTGACTCTTCACCAACCTTAACTAAACTCCCGAATTTCCTTTCTTTTTACAGGTGAGAACGTCTTACTGTCAACCAAGAAACCGAATGGGCGGAGGGAGCAGAGAAAGGCTGGCACAACCGGAACGGGGCACGGTATACTGACCAACAGACTATCCTTTATTTCGGAACCACGGGCAAAACGAGGAGGCCTATCATGACGCGAGGGGCATTAGCTACATCGCTCTTTTTGTTCCTGGTAGGACTCGTCTGCGATCCAAGCTGGGCCTATCGGGATGCCTTCACCCCAGAACAAAAAGCCCAATTGGCGAAGATCCAGACGGTATTGTTGGAGGTGGTCGCGCTCACCGACGCGGGCAAGGCGGAGGCCGGGCCCCTGACAGAAGTCGTGACCCGCCGCATGGAAGAATTGAACTACACGGTCGTCACCGCCCCGTCGCAACCCCATGACGTGGTCCTGAAGGTGAAATGCGAGCAGCGCAAGACCTGGGAGGGCACGACGACGATGGGCAGCGATGCCGACCTCCCGGACTCGCCCTCTCGGGTGTGGAAAGGCCCCGCCTGCCAAATCAACTATCTGCTCCAAGGGGTCAAGATCAAATGGCAAAAAGAGGTGCGGACGGACTTCGAGGATGCGGTCGAGGCGGCGAAAGCGGCCAACGCCGGCGATCCCGGCCAGTTCGCCATGAACAAGCTCCAGGGCCTTCTGGAGAAGTACGATTTTCCGGTCCTGTTGGCCGGAGAATGGGGACATTCGGAGCGGCT
>JBFFYZ010000319.1:0-3190 GCA_041568895.1 Nitrospiraceae bacterium | reverse complement strand
GAGGCTGCGGGCTTTTCGATTGTGACGGACTTTGTCGGACACGGGATCGGTCGGCAACTCCATGAGGAACCCCAGGTGCCCAACTATGGCAAGCCTGGGCAGGGACCACGGCTCCAGGTCGGGATGGTGTTGGCCATCGAGCCCATGGTCACCATGGGGGATGCGGCGGTGCGGGTCTTGGAAGACCAGTGGACCGCGGTCACCCGCGATGGAAGCTTGGCCGCTCATTTCGAGCATACGATTGCGATCCAGGAGGAGGGACCTCCTCGGATCCTGACCAATCGGTAGTCGGAGGCGGATGGCCAAAGAAGACGTTATCGAGGTTCAAGGCACGGTTGCGGAGACGCTTCCGAACGCGATGTTTCGAGTTCAATTGGATAATGGACACAAAATCTTGGCCCACATTTCCGGTAAAATGCGAATGCATTTCATTCGTATTCTTCCCGGCGACAGGGTCACGGTGGAATTGTCTCCGTACGATCTGACGCGGGGACGCATTACCTACCGGTTTAAATAGAGCGCGGTCGTCAGGCCAAAGGGACGCACTGGTCATGAAAGTCAAATCGTCTGTGAAGCCCATTTGCTCGAAGTGCAAGGTCATTCGTCGCCGTGGGGTGGTGAGGGTCCTGTGTCCCAACCCCAGGCATAAACAGCGACAAGGCTGAGGCGAAGGGTGACGGGAGCGCCATTCGTGCTCGCGCACCGCGCACGCACAGAAGGTGCTCGGTGGAGGCGCGCAGTAAAGGGCAGTCCCATCACCCTCTGTAAATAGGAGGCGAGGAGAAGAAATGGCACGTATAGCCGGTGTGGATTTACCCAGGGAAAAACGGGTCGACGTCGGGTTGACCTATATTTTCGGGATCGGTCGCTCCAGCGCCGCCCAGATTTTGAGAAAAGCGGGAGTGAATGGCACCACCCGGGTGAAAAATCTCGTGGAAGACGAGATCGTGAAGCTGCGCGAAATTATCGAGCGCGACTGTCAGGTGGAAGGCGACCTCCGAAAGGAGGTTGCCATGAACATCAAGCGGTTGGTGGATACGGGGACCTTTCGCGGGTTGCGGCATCGCAAGGGACTTCCGGTTCGCGGTCAACGCACGAAAACCAACGCACGAACCCGAAAAGGGAAACGGACGGCGATTGCAAAGGCTCGGAAACCTGCGCCAGCAGCGGCTGCGCCGGCGCCGCGTCCAGCCTAGCTCTCCACCGGCACGTAAGAGGGATCCAGGTATGAGTGTCAAAAAGGGTAAGAAAAAGGAACGAAAAACCGTTCAGAGCGGAATCGCCCATATTCAGGCTTCTTTTAATAACACCATCGTCACCATTACGGATATGAGCGGAAATACCCTGGTGTGGGCCAGCGCGGGAAACCAGGGCTTTAAAGGGTCCCGAAAGAGCACGCCATTTGCCGCACAGCGGGCCGGGGATACGGCGGCACGCAAGGCCATGGAACATGGGATGCGTCAGGTGGACGTCTATGTCAACGGGCCGGGTTCGGGGCGCGAATCGGCCATCAGGGCCCTCCAAGGAGCGGGGTTGCGGATCAACCTCATTCGAGATGTGACCCCGATTCCGCATAATGGATGCCGGCCTCCGAAGCGCCGGCGAGTCTAGTGAAAGGACGTTTTTTTGAGGTGTTGATTCGGAGATTGGGTGAGTGAGGTGCTAGCGGATTCTGGCAATCATGAACTCACTAAATCGCCAGATCACTAGATTTTGATCGAGGGGGTGAAGCGTGGCGAAGTATCGAGGCCCAGTCTGTCGGCTCTGCCGCCGGGAGGGGGTAAAGTTGTTCCTCAAAGGCGCGAGATGTATGACCGAAAAATGCGCCATTGAACGGCGCAGCTATCCACCGGGGCAGCACGGTCAAGGGCGCCAACGGGCGTCGGAGTACAGTGCCCAGCTGCGGGAGAAACAGAAGCTCAAACGGATTTACGGACTTCAGGAGCGGCAGTTTCGCGGGTTGTTCGGGAAAGCTGAGCGGAAGCCCGGCATCACGGGTGAACACTTGCTCAAGCTACTGGAATCACGGTTGGACAATGTCGTCTACCGGCTTGGGTTTGCGTCTTCTCGGAAAGAAGCCCGGCAATTGGTGAATCACGGACACCTGCTCGTCAATGGCCGGAAAACCGACATCCCGGGATTTATGGTCAGGGCCGGGGACGTGGTTGAGGTCAGGGAGCGAAGCCGCAACCTGGTGCCGGTGCAGACCGCCCTGGAAGGGGTGGACGGACGCGGCATTCCCGCATGGCTGGAGCTCGACCGGGCCACCTTGAAAGGCACGGTCCGGGGCTTTCCGACCAAAGAGGAACTGGCCCTTCCGGTCAATGAACAGATGGTCGTGGAATTGTATTCCCGGTAAATCCGGCGCGTGGGAGCTCAGAAGGGCGAGAGGGCCCTAAACCAACAGCGACCTGGTTCGGGAGAGGATGCGAAGGGGGAAACATGATTAAGGCGATGAAGGACTTCCAAATCCCTATACGGGTGGAGGTTGACAAGGAAACCCATTCCCCGATTTACGGCAAATTCACGGCCGATCCGTTTGAGCGTGGGTTTGGGACCACCATTGGGAATTCTCTGCGCCGGGTGCTCTTGTCTTCGCTTACCGGGGCGGCGGTGACGACGGTCCGGATTGAAGGCGTGCTCCACGAGTTTTCCACGATCCCCGGGGTTACCGAGGACGTCACCGGTATCATCCTCAACGTCAAAAGTCTCAGGCTGAAACTCCATGTGGACAAGCCGAAAACCATCCGGTTGCGGAAAAAAGGTCCCGGCGAGGCCAAGGCGTCGGACATCACCCATGATGCCGATGTGGTGATCCTGAATCCCGATCTCCACATTGCCACCCTGGACAAAGAGGCAACCTTGGATGTGGAAATGGTCGTCAAGCCGGGACGGGGGTATGTCCCGGCGGAGCGGAACAAGGAAGAGGGGCTGGCCATCGGGGTTATTGCGGTGGACTCGATCTATTCGCCAGTGAAACGCGTGAATTTCCAGGTAGAGAACGCCCGCGTGGGGCGAGTAACGGATTACGACAAACTCACACTGGAAATCTGGACCGATGGCAGTTCATCTCCGGAGGATGCCCTCTCCACGGCGGCGAGTATTTTCAGGGAACACCTCAATATTTTCATTCATCCCGATGAAACGGGCGAGGCCAAACCTGAGGAGCAACGGCTCGAGGAAAAACGCG
>JBFFYZ010000318.1:0-3201 GCA_041568895.1 Nitrospiraceae bacterium | reverse complement strand
GTCATCGACCTCGACCGGCTGACCATTGCCCGGCACGGATTGACGGTGGAGGATGTGGAACGGGCCATCGAGACCGCGGTGGGGGGGCGCATTGCCACGGAGGTCTGGGAGGGGGAGAAACGGTTCGGCGTCCGGGTCCTCCTGGCCCAGGTCTTTCGGGCGGATCCCTCAAGGATCGGAGAGATCATCGTGACCACGCCGGAAGGCGGACGCGTGCCCCTGAGCACGCTGGCCCAGATCCAGGTCGTGGAAGGGCAGGCCCAACTCTGGCGTCAGAACAACAGCCGGTTTATTGCCATTCGGACGGACATCGAAGGGCGGGACATGGGGAGCTTTGTGGGGGAGGCCATGGAAAAAGTCAAACAATCCGTTGAAATTCCGGAGGGCTACTACCTCACCTGGGGTGGGGAGTTTGAAAATCAACAGCGGGCCATGGCTCGCCTGGCGATCGTGGTGCCGTTGGCAATTCTGGCCATTCTGGTGTTGTTGTATTTCGCGTTCGGGTCGTTCCGGGACGCCTTTTTGATCTTGTTGGTGGCGCCCTGCGCCTTTGTGGGCGGCATCGTGACGCTTTGGCTGACCGGAACCGTTTTTTCGGTCTCAGCCGCGGTCGGGTTGATTGCGCTGCTGGGGCAAACCGTCCTGAACGGAGTCCTGTTGGTGTCGACGTTCCGCCAGCTCCAGGAAGACGAGTCGCTTCGGGATGAAGACGTGATCGTCCAGGGAGTCCGGCAACGCCTGCGGGCCCTGCTGATGACGGCCATGTTGGCCAGTCTCGGCCTGGTGCCGGCCGCGCTCTCCCACGGAATGGGCGCGGAGACCCAGCGCCCCTTTGCCCTGGTCATCATCGGCGGGATCGTCACCTCCACGGCCCTGACCATCTTTCTGATTCCCACCCTGTTCAGCTTCAAGATGTTCCGGGGCGAACGGATCGGCGCGCCGCCACCCTCGGCGCTGTGGGGCCTGCTGTTGGTCCCGCTTTTCCTGGGGACCCTGTGGGGGGGGCCGGTTTCGGCGGCGACCGATCCGCCGATGCGGCCCCAGGAGGCGGGGGGACGGGTGGCACCGGGAGGGGCAAGCCTCAGCATCCAGGACGCCATTCGGGTGTTCGAGGAAGGGAACCTGGACTTGCGTGCGGCCCGATCCCAACTGGAGATCTCCAAAAACCTGGTGAAATCCGCCGGATTACTGGAAAACCCGGTGGTGAGTTACAGTCAGAACCAACCGACGACCGGGATCGGCCCCGATGGGCAGACCTTCTACAACGTCGTGGTCTCGCAATCCCTTCCCGTGACCAGCAAGCTCCGGCTTCAACGGGAGGTGGCGCGTTCCGTCGCAAGTGCGGCCGAGGGGAGCTTCCGGGGGCAGGAGGTGACGTTGAGGGCCGAGGTCCATCGGGCGTTCTATCAATTGCTCACGGCGCAAATGAAGGTCGCCATGTTTGAAGAAAACCTGCAGCGGCTTGAGCAGGCGGTGGACGTGCTGCGCAAGCGGGTCACCCAGGGCGCGACGGCCCGGTACGATTTGAACCGGGTGGAGGTGGAGGCCGAGCGGAGCCGCAGTATCTTGAACGAGGCCAAGGCCGAGTATAGTTCGGTCCAGGAATCGCTGCGCCGGGCACTTGGTCCGGCGGCCCCGCTCGGTCCCATTGAAGTGACGGGAGATTTGAGCGTGGCCGAGTACAAGGAGCTCGGGACGCTGGTCGAAACGGCCATGGGAGCCAGGCCCGACCTGGCGGCTGCCCACGCCCAGGCCCAGGCCGCCTCCGTCGGGGCCTCTCTGGCGAGAAAGGAAGTGGTTCCGGACGTGACCTTCAGCATCGGGCACCAGCAGAGCTGGGGGCCGCAGGGCGTCGGCGTGGTCGGCGCCCTGTCCGTACCCTTGCCCATCAACAAGTACGGGCAGGGCACCATCGCCGCCGCCCGGTTTGCCGCCCAGGCGGCGGAGCTGGGCCAACGGGCGATCGAGCAGCGCATTCCCGTGGAAGTGTCCCGTGCCTGGCAGGTCTTCAACGCCAAGCGAAGGGAGAGGGACCGCTACGTCAAGGCGGTGAAGGAACGGGCCGAGCAGAACCTGAAAACCGCCCAGCTCGCCTACCGGGAAGGAGCCTTGGGCATCCTGGAGATCGTGGACGCCTATCGCCTCCTGCAGGAAGTGCAGGTGCGGGATTTGGATTTGCGGGCGACCGTGAAGGAGGCGGCCATCAACCTTGAAGAGGCGATCGGGGGAGTCGGGCTGTAGCCCGAGACCGGGAGGCCCCGCCGATTGCCTTTGGGAACGCTCACGGGGTAGGATGAGTTCGACCGCGGATGGGCCTCCTCAACGGAGGCCTTTGCGTATTTAACCGGCATATTGACCAGGTAGGGTGGTGCCATGGCAGGACCGGCAAGACTGAACAGACAAGCGGGGCACGACGTGGGACATGGAACCGGGGTGACACGACTGGTCATCCTGGGATGCCTGATCGGGTGGGCTGCGTGGGGAGCCGGGTTGGCGCAGGCGGCCGACCTAGGGCTCGCCTTCCCGGGTCGGGCCATTCCCGTTCAAGTTCCCTTTGAAATGCCGCCCAAACCGCCGGAGGTGCCCAGCACCACCGTTCCTCCGTCCGGCAAGCCCCTGTCCCCCGAAGAGGTCAAACGGGCGGAAGCCCTCCTCCCCCTGCTGTCCGGCAAGCAGGAATTTTATGCCATCGGCGAATTTGTTCATCTGGGTCCCCCGGTCGTTCCAGTCCTGGTGAGGGCCTTGAAAATGCCCGACCCCCGCATTCGCTACAATGCGATCGAGACCCTGGGGATCATCAAGGATTCCGCCGCCGCACCGGCCCTGATCGAATCCGCGATGGAGCCTAACGAGATGCCCCGGGTGCGTGAGCACGCGTTGAAGATGGCGGTCCGATTGGATCCCGCCCAGGCGCCGAAGGCGATCAAGGCGATGGGGCAGGACTCCAATTCCACGATCCGGAAGGCGGCGGCCTTTCAGTCACGCTACGTTCGGGATAAGGCCATCGTGCCGGTCCTGATCGCCCTGCTTTCGGACCCCGAGCAGTACGTGGCCATCACGGCCGTGCAGTCCTTGTGGATCCTGACACGGCATCCCACCGAAATGCACGACTGGGAGTCCTCCACCCAGGACGATCGGAAGAGCTGGGCCCAGGAATGGAATACCTGGTGGGAGGGGAGCCAGAACACCTTCGAGCTCCCC
>JBFFYZ010000317.1:0-3242 GCA_041568895.1 Nitrospiraceae bacterium | reverse complement strand
GATGCCGTCCACGGTCACGGACCCCTTGTGGACGCAGTAGCGCAGCAGCTCCCTGGGCGCCTCGATCGTCAGCACGACCGCGTTTCCGTCCTGCCGCCGCTCCCGCACCGTGCCCACCGCATCCACGTGACCGGAGACCAGGTGCCCTCCGATCCGCTCGTTCAGCCGCATGGCCCGCTCCAAATTCACCGGCGTCCCGGCCGCCAATTCTCCGAGGGTGGTGACCGAGAGGGTTTCGGGTGAGACCTCGACGGCGAACTCCCGCTCCCCGGCCTCGACGACCGTCAGGCAGGCGCCGTTGACGCTGACGCTATCCCCGACCGCCAGACTCTCCAGCACGACGGAGGCGAGCATTGTCAGCCTGGTCCCCGCCAGCGTTTTCTGGAGCGCCTTGACCGCCCCCATTTCCTCGACGATCCCCGTGAACATTACGTTCCTTTGTCACCGCCCAACCGGGCGTCCTACTTCCCGAGCATGACCTTGCGAACCACGATGACGAACACGACGATCAGGACAAGGACGCCCAGTCCCGCCAAGACCCCGATGACGACGTCGGCTGTGCCGATCTCCGGCTTCACAATCTTCCTCGATGGATCATCACACGACTCATGGAGCGCTGCTTTCCAACTATCTGCCCTCTTCTAAGTCCGCCGGGGCGGGATCGACCCACATTTTATATACTATCGGCAGTGAGCCTGGCTACTTCCCCCTCACCGCGGCCCAAAACAAGCCGGCCGCCCCGATCTGGATGCCCGCGATCACGGCGAAGGCCACGTTATAGCTAAACGAAGAAATCAGCAGGCCGGCGAGCAACGGCCCGCTCGCGTGGCCCATGTCCATGATGGTCCCCTGCATGCCCATCCCCGCCCCCAGGGTTTTCAGGTCGGAGAGATCCGCGACGAAGGCCGCGGTGGAGGAGGAGACCACCGCTTCGCCGAAGCCGAACCCCGCCGACAACAGCAACAGGATCCCCAGGTTCCGGGCATGGGGAATGAGCACAAAGCTGCCGGCGCACAGCACAAGCCCCAGCAGGATCAACGGTCGACGCCCCACCCGGTCGGACACCCGTCCCATCACCGGTTTGGACAGGAACGACGTCACCCCTTGAATCCCGAACAGGAGGCCGACCTCGCCGGGATTCAACCCCACGGACAATCCATAAATAGGGAGAAAGGCCATCAACGCCCCGTTGGCGATCATTTTGGCGGCATCGGTGAGGCTGGTCACCAACACCCGGCTGTTTCGTGCCACCACCCCGAACCCCGCCTTCAACTCGGTGACAATGCTCCCCAAAGTCTTGCGCGGCTCCAGAGGCGGCGGGGACCCCAGGCTCAGGCTGAGAAAGGTCACCAGCCCGAGGCACCCGATCACGCCGCCGATCACGAACGCCGCCGGAAAGCCGGCATAGTACGCCAACCAGCCGCCCAGCACCGGACCCAACAGGGCTCCGGCCTGCGTGGAGGCCGTGTACCACCCGAGCGAGGCCCCCCGGCGGGTCGGGAACAACTCGGCCACGGTGGCCAGGGCCGTCGGCGCAAAGAGGGCCGTGGCCAACCCATGAATAAACCGGAGTCCGGTCAGGACCTCGACGTTCGATACGAAGGGATAAGCAAAGGGGGGAAGCGCGAAGGCTAACAGGCCGACTCGAAGGAGCGCGCGGCGGCCAAAGACATCGGAGAGGGCCCCGGAGGGCAGCTTGAGCAGTACCCCGGTCAGCGTGGAGGCCGAGACCACGAGCCCGATGGTTTCCGGTCCCGCCCCCAGCGACACCGCAAACAGGGCGAGGACCGGCATACGGACCAGGTTGTAGCTGAGCATCGCGCACAGCCCGATCCCGCAGAGACAGAGAAAACTTCTTGTGGGGGTCATGGAGCGGCAGCGGTGGGGGCCGCCGCCCCGGAGGCCTTGGCGTAGGGTTCCAGGAATCGGGTCAGTGTCTGTTGCTCCTCGCTTCCAATCGTCTGGAGGGCTTGCAGCTGCTGCAGGACGCGCTGAGGATCCTGCCCGATCGCGGTGCCGAGCTGGACGGTAGCGTTCATGCCGCCGGTGATCTTCCGGGTGACGGCATCCCCGATCAAGGGACGCAGGATCCGGACCAGCCCGTTCAGCACGGGATCATCCAGCCGGACATAGGACACCACCTGGGTTTCCACTTCATCTTTTCCATTTTTACTCACCGGCGTGGTCTCCGGCATCGTCACCGGACGGATGTGAACGAACAGGACGGCCTTTGCCCGGACCGACGGAAAGAGCTGGCCCTGGTGCTCCCCGGCAATGTGATAGATGCGGGTGGTCGGATCCTCATGGAGCAGCGTGAACAGACCCTGCGTTCCATCCCCGTCGTTGGCCAAAAATTGCGTGGGGCTCCGGCGCGTCACGGTGTAGTTTCCCATCCCCAATCCGTTTACCAAAGGCGCCGTGGCCCAGGGATGATCCAGCAAATATCGGTAGAGTTCCTGCGCGATCGGCGTGTGGACGGGACCGATTTTCCCGACCGTGGAATGCCCGCTGATGACCCAGTGGAGGAGACACCGGGAGTCCTCGTTCAGGCGATCGACCGGCACGATGACCCCTTCATGCTCGTTCACCACCATGCAGGGCGGCTTTTCCGCCACAGCCCGGACTCCAACGACCAGGACCAAGGCCAGCCCCAAAACTCCGACCGTGAGGCGCCATCGGGGCCTCATCACGGATCCGGCTCCACCACGATGGTCACCCTGACCGGAAACAGCATCATCGGATCCTGCCGCCGCCGCCCCTCCCGCAGCAACGTGTCGAGGCTGGGTACCGCCGGCCCCTCGTAGCTCACGCGGCCGTTGGTGAGCACCGTGACCGGTTGGGTCAGATCGACCAGGCGTTGGTTCAAAAACAGGCTGTACCGCCGCACCCTTTGCGTGCGGACCTCGATCCGATTCGGTCCCACGATATCGGCGCTCAACCTGGCATAGACCCGGTTCGCGAGGGTTTCGTCCCGGCTGTCCATGAGCAATTCGCTGAACGCGGCAATCCGGTCGGTGGCGTCAATGCGCACCCAACTGAAGGGGGTCAGGTGCGAGGCATCGCGAACGACCGTCAGGTGTTTGGGCAAGGGGTCCCGCCGGAGCGTCCCGAACCATCGCACCAGAGCCGGCAATTCCTCCCGCGGAAAGAAATGGCCGCCGGCCAGGGGATGCACGTGGTCGTGCTCGCGATAGATAAAGGGATACTTCAGCCTGGTCAGTTCCTTGGCGATGTCGCGGCTT
>JBFFYZ010000316.1:0-3246 GCA_041568895.1 Nitrospiraceae bacterium | reverse complement strand
GGGGCAAATCGGCGGGACGCAGGTGGTGGTGGAATTACTCGCCGAGGCGCTTCGGCATCCCCATCCGGCCACGCGGCGGGGCGCGGCCCAGGCCCTGGGTTGGTTAGAGGCGACCTCGGCTTTTCCGGCCCTGATCCGGGCACTGAAGGATCACGATGCGGGGGTCCGGCAGGCGGCCATCACGGCGCTCGGGGAACTGGCCGACCCGCGGGTCCTGCCGGACCTGGTGGATCGCCTGAGAAAAGATCCGGACCGGGGGGTACGGAGCGAGGCCGCCTTCAGACTCGGGAAGCTGGGCCAAGTCTCCTCGTTGCCCCCATTGCGTGCGGCCGCGGCCCACGATCCGGATCCTGGCGTGCGGCGGTGGGCCGCCTGGGCGGCGGGACAGATTAGTCCGAGTGACGGACCCGGTTCAACGCCGTAACCAGCTCCACGACTCGTTGGCTCACTTCCGGAGAAATGTCCGTAAATTCCACGCCCATCCCGGGGAACAGAAGTTGGCGCTCCGGCCTGGTCCGCACCCAAACGACCCGGGCCGAGGCGTGGAGCCGTTCGGCGGGATGGTCCGGTAATACGAACTCCACCGCGATCGTGGTCCCGATTGGGAGGGGCTCACTGCTCTCGATAAACAACCCGCCCCCGCCGATCCCTCCCGTCAGGCCTTCGACATGCCGCCCGTCCGGGGTGGAATACCGGACCTTGATGGCCAGCGATGTCCTCGGCCGGGTGCGGAAATGCCGGGGTCCGGCTTGGCCTTTGGAGGCCTGGATATAGTCGATGACCGAGCCCCAGGTCACGGTCCCCAGGGGTTCGCCCTTCAGTCCCGTCAGAGTGATCGTCTCCTGGTCGCAGTTCAGCTCCAAGGTTTTACCTTGATGGGCTTCGGTCGTGTGTACGGGCAACTTCATGGGACCATTCCCGTCCTCGTGCTCCCCATGCCTGCTCACGAGGGTCCGGACGCCTGCCGCATCGAGTGGACCATCTCCACCACCCGGTTTCGGGCCGCCTCGGAGATGTCCGTAAATCGGACCCCCATGCCCGGGAAAAAGGAGTACTGATCCGGCTTGTGACATACCCAGGCCACCCGGGCCTTCGCCCGTAACCACTCGGTCGGGCGATCGGGCAGGGCGAATTCCACAGCCAACTCCATACCAACCGGCAAGGGCGTGTTGCTCTCAATGAAGAGCCCGCCTCCCCCACTGCCGGTGGCGCGGCTTTCGAACTGCTTGCCCTCCGGCGTGCTGTACCGCACTTTGACCAAGAGGGAAATCCGCGGTTGGCCACGTAGTTCGCTCCCCCCTTTGGGTTCCCGCAACCGGAGGATTTGGTTGATGACCAATTCCCAGCTCACCGAACCCAGGGATTCCCCTTGGGGGCCCAACAGCGTAATGGTCTCCCGCTCGCTGTCCAGCTGGAGCGCCTTTCCCTTGTGCGCCTTCGTCACGACCACCGGCAACTTCATGATTCCCCTCCCGCTGCGGCCTACGTTCGACTCACTTAGAGTCTAGTATAGCGCAGGCGCGGAAAATCCCGATGCAGAAACGAAAACGGGGCGCCCTTGGGGGCGCCCCGTCCATTGAAAAAGCCACAGGCGATAGGGCCTCAGGCTGCGGGCCGGAGGGGGCTCCCCGGCCTTGGCAGGCTCAGGCGGATTTCATCTCCTTGTCCTGCTCGTAGATTCGAATCGGCTGGCTCTTGCCATGGATCACGTCCTCGGTGATCACGACCTCCTTGATCTGCTTCTGGGAGGGCACCTCGTACATGATCTCCAACATCACCTCTTCCAGAATCGCGCGCAGGCCCCGGGCACCGGTCTTCTGCAAGAAGGCCTTTCGCGCGATGGCGGCCAAGGCGCCGTCGGTGAACTTCAGCTTGACCTTTTCGAAGGACATCAGCTTATCGTATTGCTTGGTGAGCGCGTTCCGTGGCTCGGTCAGAATGCGCACCAAGGCCGGCTCGTCGAGCTCTTCCAGCGTGGCGACCACCGGCAGCCGACCGATGAATTCCGGGATCAGCCCGTACTTGAGGAGGTCCTCCGGTTGGACTTGCGCCAGCAGTTCACCCAGTCGGTTGTCGTTGCGGCTCCGCACGTCCGCGCCGAAGCCCATCGCCTTCTTGTTCAGCCGCTGCTCGATGAGGGACTCCAGGCCGACGAAGGCTCCGCCGCAGATGAACAGGATGTTGCCGGTGTCCACCTGGATGAATTCCTGATGCGGATGTTTCCGTCCGCCCTGGGGAGGAACGTTGGCGACGGTTCCCTCGATGAGTTTCAGCAACGCCTGTTGCACCCCCTCGCCGGACACGTCCCGGGTGATGGAGGGGCTGTCGCTCTTGCGGCTGATCTTGTCGATTTCGTCGATGTACACGATTCCGCGCTCGGCTCGTTCCACGTCGTAGTCGGAGGCCTGCAGGAGCTTGAGGATGATGTTTTCGACGTCTTCCCCGACGTACCCCGCTTCCGTGAGCGTCGTGGCGTCCGCCAGGGTAAAGGGCACGTCCAGAAAGCGGGCCAGCGTCTGGGCCAGCAAGGTTTTGCCGGTCCCGGTCGGGCCCACCATCAGAATGTTGCCCTTCTGCAGCTCGACCTCGTCCACCTCGTTGGCGGATATCCGCTTGTAATGATTGTGGACCGCCACCGCCAGGATTTTCTTGGCCCGATCCTGGCCGATCACGTACTGGTCCAGGTGATGTTTGATCTCGGCGGGCTTGCGGAGCTTGGAGGAGATTTCCTCTTTGGTCTCCTCCCACTCCTCCGCGATGATGTCGTTGCACAGGTTCACGCACTCATCGCAGATGTACACGGTGGGACCGGCGATCAGTTTGCGGACCTCGTCCCGACTTTTTCCGCAGAACGAACATCGCAGGTGCCGGTCGGTCTTCTCCTGCTTAGGCATGTCGCCTCCCTGCCTTATTTATCCTTGGCTCCATCCTTCCCAGGATCCTTGCCGCCTTCCTTGACCAGGTCCTTCGCCACCTTCGGGGGTCGCATGATGACTTCGTCGATGAGCCCGTATTTTTTGGCCTCCTCACCGGACATGAAGTAATCGCGCTCCGTGTCCCGGGAGATCTTGTCCAGGGCCTGCCCGGTGTGTCGAGCCAGAATCTCGTTCAGCCGCTCGCGGATCTTGAGGATCTCGCGGGCGTGGATGTCCACCTCCGTGGCTTGGCCTTGGAAGCCGCCCATCGGTTGGTGGATCATGATGCGCGCGTTGGGAAGGGCGAACCGCTTTCCCTTGGTGCCGGCGG
>JBFFYZ010000315.1:0-3247 GCA_041568895.1 Nitrospiraceae bacterium | reverse complement strand
GGCTGACTTCGACAGGGTGCTTCACACCTGCTCAGGGTTACCCCTTTGCGTCGCTCGACCCAGAGGCTCTCGACGGGGAGACCCTGTTCCGACGGGGCCGAAGTCGAAGCCCGTAGGGCGAATTGTTCACGCTTCGTGAATAATGCGGGCTACGGCCTCCGCTGGGCCAGGGGTCCCGGATGTGCCCCGGACCCGGCAGACCCACGTTCCTGAGAGGGCATCTTAATGGATTGGCTGGGACCGGAGCAACCAACCTCCCGGACAAGCCGGGCCGACGTCAGAGGCCCATTCCTACTGGAGTTTTCCCCTGGCTTCCTTCCAATCTTTGACCACCATCGCCTTCCTGGGCCAGGTGTCGGGGCCGTCGTCTTTAGGGAGGATGACGACCGTCATGCGGTGCTCGAGCAGGGCCTCCGCAAAATCCAGGCTGTCCCCGATTCCCGCCTTGAGGTTTTCCCACCCGTCGGCCTTCAATTCGTCGATCTTGGACTTCAGCGCCTCCCGTCCCGGTTTCAACGCAATCCACAGCCCGGTGGGAAACTTGTGCTTCCTGAGCCATTCCCGCACGTCATTCTCTCCCGACAATTCGTTGGCCCCGGACCGGGTCACATAGATAGGATTGAAATAAAATTTCGTCAGCCGATCTAATTCTGGGGCGGCGGCGGCATCAGGAACCGGCGGATCGCGGCGCCCGAACTCAAGCGGCAAGGCGGGAATGGGCAGGCGCGAAGGTGGTGGCGGCGTGATCAGAACGCCTACGTCGACCAGCAGAATGGGGCGCCGACGCTCCCAACAGGCAAAGACGGCCTGGCCTTCGGCGTCTTGGACCCGTTTGCTGCCGGTGACCTTCGCACGGATGACATGGTTGCCGCGCATCCGGACCGCGTGTTCGGACGAAAACGCCCGTCCATCCCCGCCGCTCAGGGAGGTACCGATTTCCTTCCCATCCACAAAAAAGGTGACCTGCTCTCCGCCCACCCCAACCTCATTCAACAACCCGGACCGGACCAATCGGGCCTCGATCCGGACCGGGCGGCCAGGGACCGTCAATGCATCACGGACGTAGAGGCGGGTGGCGACTTTATCTTCAGCCCTGGCCTCGCCGAAGGAACCGCTCCCGAGGTAAGCCGGAGGCCCGATCGCCGGCAGCCACCCGGGGCTCAGGAGAAGGAGTCCCAGCATACCCGCCACCAGGGAGGGTCGGATCCGGCCACGCCCCCGTCTTCCGGTTCCTCCTGAGAGGGCCATATCTGGCAACCTGGGCATGCGGTCCGCGGTCACATTGACACCATCACAATATTTTCTCGCACAACATTATCGCGCACACCGCCGCGCACACCCTCACGCGATGCCATCACATTCACCCCTCACATTAAGCCATGGCCGCGTTTGGCAATTGAATACGCATCCACCGCGGAAAAAATGGCAAAGCTGAGATAAAGCAGTTCCGCCGGCTTCCATAAAAACCAGGAGATCAGGATCAGGGAGATCCCAAAGGCCAGGTACACGGCGCCCTTCTTTTCCCCCAGAAACAAATGGCCCATCCCCGCCACGATCGACAGCGAGGCGGCCTGCAGGCCATGCCACATTTTCTCGCGATCATTCATAACGACCGTGCCGCGTGATCAGTGACGCGTGACGAGTTGTGAAGAGGAATGTTGCACTCCGGCTCTTGTACACAACCCATCACCCGTCACACGTCACTGGTCACGCTTTTAGGGCCGCCAGGACTTCGTCCGTGTGGCCGTCCACCTTCACCTTGCGGAAGACCGCGGACAGTCGGCCGGCCGGATCGATCACAAAGGTGCTGCGCTCGATGCCCCAGAATTTTCGGCCGTACAAGCTCTTCTGCTTGTACACGCCGTATGCCTTGGATACGGTCTTGTCCTCATCGCTCAGGAGCTGAAACGGAAGATCGTATTTGTCGCCGAACTTTTGGTGGGAAGCCTGGCTGTCCAGGCTCACGCCCAGGACCACTGCGTTGGCCTTCCGAATCTGGGACAGATGGTCCCGAAACCCACAGGCCTCTTTCGTGCAGCCGGGGGTGTTGTCTTTGGGGTAAAAATACAGGACGACGGACTGCCCGCGTAAGCTCCTAAGCGTCACCTTCTGTCCGGACTGATCAGGCAGGGAAAACTCGGGCGCCTTGTCCCCGACCGACAATTCCTTCGCCATGTCTGCCGTCTCCTCTTTCGGGCCGTTCAGCCTGTCCCCTTCACCGCACGGCCGGCTATCGCCGGGGCCCCTTCCAGCGCCGTCCGGAGTTCAGCCGTTGTTCCGCCAGCCGGTCGGCCGCCGCAGCGGGCGATTGTCTCTTGGCTCGGGCAAGTTGAAAGACCTGTTTTATCGTCCGATAGATGCCGTCCGTCCGCCGTTCGGCCCGCCGGCGATTGTACCCGCCCGGCCCGAACCCGACCGCGATGTTGATGAGCCCTCCCGCATTGATCACGAAATCCGGAGCGTAAAGAATTCCCCGGCGGTGCAGTCGCTCGCCATCCCGAGGCTCGGCCAGCTGATTGTTGGCCGCCCCGGTCACCGCCCGGCACCGGAGCCTTGGGATGGTGGTGGCATTCAACACGCCGCCGAGTGCGCAGGGAGCAAACAAATCACACCGGACCCGGTAAATCGCTTGTTTGGACACCGGTTCGGCGCGGAACGCCTTCACGGCCCGGCGGACCAGCGATTGGTTCAAGTCGGCCACCGTCAGGAGGGCTCCTTCGCGAAACAAAAGTTCCGCCAGCCGATACCCGACCTTGCCCAACCCTTGGATGGCCACCCGGAGTCCCCGAAGGCTGCGGTGCCGCCCCCCTCCGTCCAACTCCTCGACCGTCGCCCGCATGCCGGCCAGGACCCCGCGGGCCGTCATGTCGGAGGGATCGCCACTGCCGCCGGATTGCACGGAGGTGCCGGTCACGTACCGGGTGACCCGGCGGATCACCGACATATCCTTCACCCGCATCCCAACGTCCTCGGCCGTAATGTACCGGCCGCCCAGGCTGTTCACCAGCCGCCCAAACGCCGTCAACAGGGCCGGGCGTTTGTGGCGGGCCGGATCGCCGATGATGACCGCCTTTCCGCCCCCGAAGGGCAATTGACTGACCGCCGCCTTGTAAGTCATGGCCCAAGCCAGCCGCATGGCGTCCTGGACAGCCTCCTCCAAGGAAGCGTAGGGCCACATCCGAACCCCTCCCAGGGACGGGCCTCGCCGGGTGTTGTGAATCGCCACGACGGCCTTGAGGCCCACCTC
>JBFFYZ010000314.1:0-3250 GCA_041568895.1 Nitrospiraceae bacterium | reverse complement strand
GCGAGGGGCCGTCGGGGAACTGGTGGTCACGAAGCCCTGGCCGGGAATGACCCAGGGATTCTGGCACGACCCCCAACGCTACCTGGACACCTACTGGTCCCGGTGGCCGCAGGTCTGGGTCCACGGCGACTGGGCGGCCACCGATAGCGAAGGATTCTGGTACATCCTCGGCCGCTCCGATGACACGATCAAGGTGGCCGGAAAACGCCTGGGGCCCGCCGAAGTCGAAGCGATCTTGACCGGTCATCCGGCGGTGAGCGAGGCCGCCGCGATCGGCGTGCCCCATCCGGTGAAGGGAGAGGCCCTGGTGTGTTTCGTCGTGCTCCGGTCAGGGAAGAAGGCTGACGAGGCGTTGTCCAATGAGCTGACGGACCGCGTGGGAAAAGAGTTGGGGAAGGCGCTGCGGCCGGCGGCGGTCTATGCGGTGCCGGAGCTCCCGAAGACCCGGAATGCCAAAATTCTCCGGCGTGTCATCCGGGCGGCGTTCCTGGGTCGGGACACCGGGGATCTGACCAGCCTCGAGAACCCCCAGGCCGTCACCGCCATCAAGGCCCTCCAGGGCTAGGCGGAAACCACCTGGGACTCTCCCCTCACCCCCCGATCCGCTCCATTCCGGGAACTTCAGTGAGGATCGCGGAGCGTCAGCTTTTCACCTGGTTTCGGCCCCCGTATTTGGCGCGGAACAGCGCCTTTTCCGCGGCCTTCATGACCAGGTCATGGGTGGATTTCCGAGAATCCCGCTCCGCGACCCCGATGCTCACCGTGACGGATAGCGCCCGTGGCGGTGACGGCTCCCGCGCCTGTCCATTGGTCCGGCGCGGGACCCGGTCGCGATGGATCACTTTCCCCGCCTCGATGCGTTCACGCAGTTGTTCCAGGCTAGGGCGGACATCCTCCGCCGAACGGCCGGGATAGAGCACCACAAACTTCCCGCCATCGTAGCGAAAGGCCTTGCCGCCGGAGAGGGCATGAACCTTTTCGGCCACCATCCGTAGGAGTTTGTTGCCCACGTGAAGGCCGAAATCCGAATTCAGGCTTTTGAGCCGGTCAAGATCCACCAGGGCCAAGGCATAGGGTCCGCGTAATCGGAACAGAGCCTGCTCAAAGGCCCGGCGGCTGGGCACCCCGGTCAACCGGTCATAGTACTTCAGCTTGTAGGTGGCCTCGTATCCGCCAATGATCAGAATCAGCCCGCCCGTGGCCAAGAAGTTCGTGGGGGACCATCCGCCGGGGCTTCCGTGCACGGCCAGGAAGCAGGCCACCAGGGCCCAGAAAAATCCCCGCTCGAAGGGATTGCGCTCCAGAATAAAGCGGGCGGCCTGAAGAATCAGCGCCAGACTGAACGCCAGGAGTCCCGGCTGGGCGATGGGAGTCCAGTCGGTCCATCGGGGATCCAAGTACAGGGTTTCCAGCGAGGCGGCCACATCCACCTGGCGAGAATGCGCGAGCCCCCCTACCAGGACCACCTGGAGGAGGATCAGCCCGAGCCATCCCAGTTCGGTCCGGAACCGCCTCCGGCTACCGCGATCCGAGATAAAATTCAGACCCAACACATTTAAAGGGAGCAGCAGAGCGACCGAGTTGAAGAGAATCCGGCCGGAATCGGACAGGGGATTCTCCCGGGCGACCCCGACCAGCAAGGCCCAATTGGCCAGGGCAAGGATGAGAATGGCGAGGACCATCCGGCTGCGATGCAACATCCATCCCAGCAGGAGCCCGGCCGCGAGGACGATGTAGGCATAGGCCTGGACCAGCGGTAAGGTCCAGCCGGGCAGCACGTGGGGACGCAGGAACAACAGGGCCGCCAGCACCAGCAGGCCGCCGGGCAGCAGGAATTGCGACAGGGGTTTGGTCAGACGCCACAGCGGTTCCATCGGCCCATGATCCCTGTCAAAGTATAGCCGCAACGGTTGCCCGTAAATTTCTTATTCGCCGTCCCCCTTTTTGCTTCCTTCGTTCAGAATTGTACGTGCCTAAATACCTCGCCATTCTAAGCCCATGATTATTCAAATAAATTTTACGGTCTTTCGAGCCAAACGTGGCGACGTCCTTGCATTCCCCCTCACCGTCACAGCCTCCACCAATGACCCAGGAGCCAAGACTCTTTTCGCGTGGCAGCTCAAGCGATCACATTCCCCACCTCGACCGCCCAAGCGGAAACGCCTGACCGGTACAGGCTCCTGCTCCTCCATACCCTGGTCATTATCGTCCTGTCGTATCAAATGCTGTTCAGCCCCGCCGGCCTGCTGAGCTTTGAGGCCCAAGAGACCATCATCTTGGTGCTCATGGTGAGCATTGCCGGCTTGGTCATCGTCCCGGAAAGCCTCTGGGCTCGCGGCTCAATGGTGGGCGCGCTGGTCCTGGCAGATACCGCGATCACCACCGCCATCATCTACCTATCCGGCAACGCCAATTCCAACCTCTACCTGGCCTATTTTCTCATCATGTTGCTCGCCGCATTTACTCCGACCCTGCCCCAAATGGCCACCCTGTCGGGGATCCTCTGTGCCACGTACGGCATCTTGCTTTTTTGGGAGCTGGACCAGAACGGCGCCGTCGATGCCAGCCACCTCCTTCGGATCCCGGCGCTGCTCATTCTCGGTACCTTCTACGGGGTCGCCTCCGGCGCCGTGCGAACGTCGCACCGCCACTTCCTCACCTGGCCGGGCCCGACTTCGAAACCCGAAAGAACGGAGTCTGACGAGACCATTGCGACGCGAGCAGACAGTCCCCCGGACTACGCGACGTTGCTGCAGCACCTGCCCGGCATGGTCTATCGCTGCGTTCACGACCCGGACCGGTCCATGACCTTTGCCAGCCAGGGCTGCCTGGCTCTGACCGGGTATAGCCCGGAGGAATTCACCCGAAGGAAAATTAATTATCCGGACCTCATTCACCATGAGGACGTCGGAACCGCGGAACATGACATCGAGGTGGCGATCCGGGCCAAGGAACCCTACGACCTCACCTATCGCCTCAGAATCGCTCCGGGCGTGGTGAAGTGGGTACGGGACCAGGGCCGTGGGGTTCTCGCAGAGGATGGTGCGGCCCTGTATCTCGAAGGCCTCGTCACCGATATCACCGAACAAAAACGGGCCGAAGAAGCCCTCAAAGCATCCCGGGAAACCTACCTGCGGCTGCTCGACGAATTTCCGACTCCCATTCGGAAGGCCGGCGTGGATGCCAAGTGCGATTACTTCAACAAAAGCTGGATGAACTTTACCGGCCGCACCTTGGAGCAGGAAACGGG
>JBFFYZ010000313.1:0-3254 GCA_041568895.1 Nitrospiraceae bacterium | reverse complement strand
GGCTAGAGGCGATGGGCGATAGGCAATGGGCCGGGCAAAGAACTGAACAAAGGGCCAGTGCTCCGTCCTTCTCAATCTTTCTATAGCCCATAGCCCATAGCCTGACGGAACGTATGATCAAGCTCGTCGGGATCGAAAAAACGCTGGGCGGTCAACCGGTGTTGAAGGGCGTGAACCTCACGATCCCGGCCGGCAAGCTGACCACCATCATCGGCGCCAGCGGGAGCGGAAAGAGCGTCCTGCTCAAGCACATGATCGGCCTCCTCCGGCCTGACCGGGGCGAGGTGTGGGTGGATAGCGTGGAGATTTCCCGCCTCCGCGCCCAGCAGCTCAACGAGGTGCGCAAACGGTTCGCCATGCTGTTTCAGGGGGCGGCGCTGTTCGACTCCTTGAGCGTCTTCGACAACGTGGCGTTTCCCCTGCGGGAAAAACTGCAGATGCCGGACCCGGAGGTGCGCCCCAAGGTCCAGGAAATGCTGGAGCGGGTGGGGCTGTCGGGTATGGGGCACAAATTTCCCTCGGAGTTGAGCGGCGGCATGAAGAAGCGGGCCGGCCTGGCCCGGGCCCTGGTCATGGAACCCGAGATCATCCTGTTTGATGAGCCGACCACCGGCCTGGATCCGCTCATGGCCAAAACCATTCATGACCTGATTGTGGAAACCCACCGGACCTTTGGGTTTACCGCCATCATGGTGAGCCATGAAATCCCGGAAATTTTCGGCATTTCGGACTGGGTCGCCATGCTGCTGGAGGGCACGATTGCGGCCATGGCCCCTTCGGCCGAGTTCCAACACATCACCGATCCGCGCATTCGGGAATTTATTTCTGTCGGGGGCACGGTGTAAGATCCACCGCACGGTGACCCGGGAGTGAGGACGGAGGCCAGGCATGGAAAGAGCCAAACTAGAGCTGATCGTCGGTGTATTCGTCTTGGTGGGGATCGCCTGCCTGGCTTATCTGTCCATCAAGTTGGGAAAGCTCGAGGTGATCGGAAGCGGCGTCTACGAGGTCGAGGCGGTGTTCAACTCCATCTCCGGGGTCAAGCCGGGCGCAGCGGTGGAAATTGCCGGGGTGGAAGTGGGTCGGGTTGCGAAGGTGGGCTTGAACGGGGACCGCGCCCTGGTCACCCTGACGGTCCACGACGACGTCACGTTGTACGACGATACCATCGCCACCATCAAAACGCGGGGGATCATCGGGGAAAAATACGTGTCCCTGTCGCCCGGGGGGGCGGGGGACAAGCTCGCCGCCGGCGGAAAAATCCGGGACACCGAGTCGGGACTTGACCTGGAAGAGCTGGTCGGTCAGTTTATTCACGGAAAGGTGGAATGACGAAAGCCTGATCGGACTCCCCATCGACCGTACGAACAGGCCGGGAACCGACGTGCGCGAGGTGCAATCGTGAGGAGAAGAATATTGTTGTGTGGAGTGGGCGATAGGACGGGGACGAAGCGAGCCCCCGAGAGATCCGTCGGGACCGGATGGTCCGGTTCGGCCAGCGCGTGGCTTCAAACTCCCAAGGACCATAAGCCCTTGGTGCTCGGGTGTGCGCTTGGCGCCCTGCTGATGGGCGCGAGCCTGTCCTGGGCCGGGGCCGGTCCTCCGACCGAGGCGGTCCGGACCTCCATCAACGAGGTGATCGGGATCCTGACCGACGAGGCCCTGAAGAAGCCCAACCGGTCCGATGAACGGCGCCAAAGGGTCGAACAGGCCATCGGAAAACGGTTTAATTACGAGGAAATGGCCAAGCGCTCTTTGGGCGCGCACTGGAAAACCCTGAATGACAAGGACCAACAGGAGTTCGTGTCGCTCTTTCAGCAACTCCTGTCCGTCTCCTATTCCGGCAAAATCGAAGGCTATTCCGGAGAGCAGGTGCAGTATTTGAACGAACGGCGGGAAGGCGACTATGCCGAGGTGCGAACCAAGGTGGTGTCGGGCAAAGTCGAAATTCCCCTGTACTACCGCCTGCTGAACCAGAGCGGGGACTGGCGGGTGTACGACGTGGTCGTGGACGGGGTGAGCCTCGTCAGCAACTATCGGGGCCAGTTCACCCAGATTCTCCGCGATTCCAATCATGCGGAATTGGTCGCCAAGCTGAAACAGAAGATCGAGCAGCTGAAAACGCCGTAGCGGTGCACGAGAGCCATGAAGCTCGCGCACCGCCGCCTGCCCCCGACGTTCCTTCTTCTCGGGCTGATCCTCCTCCAATGTCTCCCGCCCGGCGCGCAGGCCGAGACAAACTACTTTCCCATCCCGGCCGTGTCCACCACCAAAAACGACGGCAACGACGTGGGCTTCCTCGTGCCGTTTCTGATCACCAAACCGGACGGCGACCTGCAATACATCGTGGCCCCCATGTTTGTCGTCAACTCCATCGTGGGGGCGCGGGGGTCGATCAACGTCTTCCGCTACGACACCGGAGGGCGGCAGATGCGGTTCATCGGGTCCTATACGGAAGAGATCGAGCGACGGGTGGATTTCAGCTACATCGATCCCGCGTTCATGCAGGGGCGGTTCTCCTATAGCGTCGGCGCCTCGTTTTTCAAGAACGCGACGGCGCGGTTTTTCGGAATCAGCCAGCAAAGCACCGAGTCGAATGAAACCAACTATACGGCCCGGGAGGGCCGCGCGTTCTGGAAGTTCGGGGTGTATCTCAACGAGGTCACGCAAATCGCCGTCGGCCAGCGGTTCCGGGAGGTGGAAATCCAGCGCGGGGCCACGGGGCTTCCCTTCTCCGCGCAGCGGTTTCCGACGGTGGACGGCATGCAGGGCGCCACGCTGTTCGGCCATCGGGCGACCTTTCACTACGATACCCGGGACAACTTGGTCACGCCGACCGATGGGACCCTGTTCACGGCCTATGCCGAGCTCATGCAAAACTTCGACAATCAAGACCATCCCTTTTTCCAACGCTATGTGTTGGACTTCACGAAGTTGCTCCCCAGCGAGTCCAAGCGGATGATCCTGGTCATTCGAGGCAATCTCCAGGCTACGTTCGGCAGTCAGGTGCCGTTCTACGAGCGGAGCTCGCTGGGCGGACAAAACAACCTCCGCGGGTACGGCGTGGATCGGTTCATCGACGATCATTTGGTGGCCGTCAGCGTCGAGCAGCGGATCAACGTTCTCCGCGCCAGGATTTTGAACGTCATGGCCGAGTTCGAGATTGCCCCGTTCCTGGATATGGGGAAAGTGTTTAACACCTTCAAGCGGGAGCAGCTCACGGACGTGGTGTTCACGCCGGGCGTGGGGTTTCG
>JBFFYZ010000312.1:0-3266 GCA_041568895.1 Nitrospiraceae bacterium | reverse complement strand
TCCGTACCTTGATCCAGGAGGGCGCGGAGGTACGGGTGGTCATGACGGAATCCGCCACCCGGTTCGTGACCCCCCTGACCTTTGAGGTGCTCTCCGGCCACCCGGTCGCGACGGATCTCTTCGCCGCCCACCAGGAAATGCTGCATTTGACATTGCCGCAGGAGGCCGACGCGATCGTGGTCGCCCCGGCGACAGCCAGTTGCCTGGCTCGGTGCGCATTGGGATTGGCCGATGATCTGCTCGGCACCATCCTGCTGGCGTCAACGTGCCCGGTCGTGTTGGCACCCGCGATGGACGGCGGAATGTGGGACCATCCTGCGGTCAAGGCACACACCGTCACCTTGCGGGAACGGGGTCTGACGGTGCTTGAGCCCGAGGAAGGACCGTTGGCATCGGGCCGGGTTGGACGGGGCCGGCTGCCCGAAGAATCCGTGATCCTGGAAGCGATCGAGGCGCGGCTGGCACTGGGCCGGGATTGGGCCGGGCAACGGGTGTTGATTTCGGCCGGACCGACCCAGGAGGCCATCGATCCCGTGCGGTTCCTTTCCAATCGTTCATCCGGGAAAATGGGATATGCGCTTGCCCAGGCCGCCAGGGAGCGCGGTGCAGAGGTCGTTTTGGTGAGCGGTCCCACGGCCTTGGCGGTGCCCCGCGGGGTGGATTTCGTTCCGGTGGCCACCGCCGAAGAGATGGCCAAGGCCCTGTCCCTGCGGTTTCGATGGGCGACCGTCCTCATTATGGCTGCGGCGGTCGCGGATTTTCGTCCCGCGCGGGCCGCTTCGCAGAAACTCAAAAAAGATTCCCGAACCCGGCACTCTCTGGAACTGGAACCCACCGAGGATATCCTGGAGTCGCTATCGAAGCAGCGGACGAGCCAGGTGATGATCGGATTTGCCGCAGAAACGGACAATCTGGTTGCCCGCGCGACGGACAAGCTGACACGTAAAGGGCTCGACCTGATCGTGGGCAATGATGTCACGATAGAGGGCGGAGGGTTCGGTTCGGACTCCAATGCCGCCGTCCTCATCGATCGCAAGGGCACCAGCAAGAAATTGGACCTCATGCCCAAGCGGGAACTGGCGGACCGAATTCTGGACGCCGTGCTCAGTCTTCGGCGCACAGGATAGGATAGCGTCTGGAGGGCTCTTCGTAAGAGAGGCAAGACGTCCCCATGGGCATTGGTGGTCAAGGCGAGCTGTCCCCGGAAATTGCCAAGCTGACTAAAGCGTTGGCCAAGGACCCCAAGTCCAAAGTCTTCATGCAGCTGGCCGAAGAGTACCTCAAAGCGGGTCTCCCCAAGGAAGCCGTCCCGATTTTAGAGGAAGGCTTGAAGCATTACCCCACCTTTGTGACCGCGCGGGTCACCTTGGGGCGCGCGTACGACCAGCTTGGGGACACATCCAAGGCCAAAGCCATGTTGGAGGAAGCGGTCAAGATGAGCCCTGAGAATCTGGCGGCCCATCGGATACTGGCCAAAATTTACCTGGATAGAGGGGCCCTGGAAAAGGCGACCAAGTCCTGCGAGATGGTCCTGGCAGCCAATCCGAAGGACGAAGAATTTTTGACGCTCAAAGCGTCTCTGGTAGGAAGCGAGTCTCCTCCATCCGAGGCCGTGCCCATGGAAGAGGCCGAACCCAAAGAGCACGCCGATCTACAAGATGCCGGCCCGAGTGACCAAGTGTCCCAAGGGGTGGATATAGTGGATATAAAGGTGGAGACAGAGGCCAAGACAGAGGCGAAGACAGAGGCCAAGACAGAGGCTGATATAGAGGTGGAGACAGAGGCGAAGTCAGGGTCGGATAATGGAGAGCTGGAACGGAAAATTGCGGCCCTCCAGTCCTGGCTGAACAAGATTCAACAGCGCCGAGGCTGAGGTCGTATGAATGTCCTGCTGCGGTGTCGCCCGTGCTTGTTTGACCCACCCCGACAAGCCTGTTACAATGCCCTCCGCTTCCACACGCCCCACGGAGAGCAGTTAGCCCTATCGTGAGCCCGCGTACGCGTCGAGCGCCCATGCTGAACATCCTGGTGTTGCATGGCCCCAACCTCAACATGTTGGGGACGCGCGAGCAGTCCGTATACGGCACCGTCTCCCTGGAGGCGATCAATGCGGAGATTGAAAAGTTGGCCAAGGACGAGGGGATACAGGTAGACATCCGACAGTCCAATCAGGAGGGAGAGTTGGTGTCCTGGATTCAAAACGCCCGGGGAAAGTTCGACGCGATCGTCATTAATCCGGCAGGATATACGCACACCAGCGTGGCCCTTCGCGATGCCGTTGCGGCCGTGTCGGTTCCCACGATCGAGGTGCATCTCACTAATATCTATCAACGGGAAGAGTTCAGGCATCGGTCGTATATTGCCGGCGTGGCGCTGGGGCAAATCTCCGGGTTTGGGCCGGCCGGCTACCTGTTAGGTATTCGGGCCGCCCTGGGGCACTTGCAGGGGGCCCGAGCCGGAAACGGGCGCTAAAGAGTGGATTCCCTGAAAAAAGAGGAGGCACAGGTTCGTGATTTCGACGGCGGAGTTTCGGAATGGCGCACGGCTGGAAATCGACGGGCAGCCGTATTACATCGTGGAGTTTCAGCACGTGAAGCCTGGGAAAGGCGGAGCCTTTGTTCGGACCAAGCTGAAGAGCTACAAGACGGGCAACGTGATCGATCGGACCTTCCGGTCCGGGGAGCGTTTCGTTGAGCCCAATCTGGAAGAACGGGACATGCAATTTCTCTACGCGTCGGGCAACGCCTGCACCTTCATGGATACGGACTCATTCGAGCAGTTCACGTACGAAAAGGACCAGCTCGGCACGAACGCGGATTTGCTCAAGGAAGACATGGTCGTCACGGTGTTGGTGTACGAGCATCAACCCATCGCGGTGGAATTGCCGACTTTCATCGAACTGAAGGTCGTGGACGCCGACCCCGGCGTTCGGGGCGACACCGCCTCGGGAGGGACCAAGCCGGCGGTGCTGGAGACCGGGGCGGTGGTCAAAGTGCCCCTCTATCTAGAGGTGGGAGAAGTGATAAAAATCGACACGCGGACTCGTGAGTACGTGGAGCGCGCGCGGTGAGTAAGCCCCGTCCTCGATCCCGCCTTGGAAAGGGCCGCATACGGCCAGTTGAAGGGACGCCTCGTCTGGTGGAGGGAGGGATGAGCCAACCTGCCTTGAACGGGATGAGTGACGATCGGAACCGGGAAATCCAGGATCTGATCGACCTGCTGAAGCGGAACAATTTGGCCGAGATCGAAGTGGAGCACGGCGGCTT
>JBFFYZ010000311.1:0-3272 GCA_041568895.1 Nitrospiraceae bacterium | reverse complement strand
GCCTCCAGATGATCCGAAAAATGGGGGAAGTCAGCCAGGACGATGTCTTCCATGGGCTGCAGCGTGTTCTCGGACTTGCTGAAGATCTCCACGATCGTCCCCTTGCGGGGGAACCGTTTGTCCTTTTCGTTCAGTCCCAACTGCCCTCGCAGCAGGTTCACCAAATCCTCGGCATCGCCCCGGTCCAGGATGGTGAAGCCGGGCTCCAACCCAACCGCCCGTCCGTACCGCCGCAGGAGGAGGTTGGCCACCGAGTGAAACGTGCCCCCGGAGACTCGGTGGCTTCGCTCTCCGATCAGGAGGCCCACCCGGTTCAACATTTCCTCGGCGGACTTGCGGGTAAAGGTCACCAGCAGGATGGTTTCGGGGTTCACGCCCCGGTCGATCAGATACGCCACGCGATACCCCAGGGTCCGGGTCTTGCCGCTTCCGGCGCCGGCGATGACCAACGCGGGACCATCCCCGGCCATGACCGCAGCAAGCTGTTGGGGATTGAGCGCCGCCTGGTAGTCGATCGTCAGCCGGTCTGAGGGTCCCTCCTCCTTCGGTCGGCGAAGGACATAGGGCTTGATGTCTCGTTCCATGTCTTCGGGGTCTCCTACTACGGAGGAGGCAAATCCCCGCCCCGACTACGCCAGTTTCAGCGTGGCCACGGTGGGGATCTGCGTGCCTGTCCAGGGGTCGGCGGTGTATAACATACCGACTTACTGGTTGCAACGTCGGCGAACGCTTTGTCCGGTCTCCCGATCGTCCCTCCCTCATCCTACCAGGCAAGTGACCGCTGCGGGGGATACGATAGGGGCTCTTTTTTCCGAAGACGCTAACCTTCTCAATTAAAAAAGACTCCTATATAATGGGACCTCCTGTCATTCATGAAAATCGATTCAGAAGGGGGCACGGTTTCTTGACATGGTAGCATCCAAACCCCAGTACTATTCCCAGATCCGGGAACTGGCCATACTGGTCATGGCGGTGGCGGGCGAGTCGGTGACGATGGTGAAACGGGTCGCCCCGGAAAAGGCGCTCAGCCTGAAACGGCGCCGGGAATGGGAGATTTACCTCGAGTTTTTGAAAATGCTGCTCAACGTCGCCGATCGGATGACCGCGATGTTCGTTCCGGTGCAAGAACACCACCTCTTCATGGACAGCCTCGTGGACGAGATCATCCAACAACTGAAGGCCACGTTGGGACCGGCGCTGGGTCAAAACAGCGACGAAATGGAACTGATCCTGGCTATCGAAACCGCGGTGAGTGACAGCCGCCAGACTTATGAGCCGTTCCGGTTCGTCGTGACCGAAGAGAGCAAGGGCAAAGAAGACTGGTACAAATTATTTGGGGACCGGTTGGAACGTTTGATGGACCTCCAGCAGAGCGGCATGGTGACCTCCACCGCCACGCTCTGCATCAGTTCCGTCATTCCCGCGATGAAAGCCCTGTTCGAGGGGATTTCCCCCCAACCCTTGGCGGCCTCGCCCTCAGGCGGACCAGCCCCAACCACCGCTGGTCAGAAGGCCCCCGCTTCCCCCGCAGCCGCGCCCGATCCGGGCCGGAGCGCAACGGGGCACCGCAAGGCCGCCGCCGAATCGAAGGGTGGAGGGATCGGAAACGAGATCAAATTGCTGAGCGTCGTGGCGACCGTGGAAGGAGAAGAAATAGAAACCCGGTGGGGTCTTCACCCGCGGTTCCGTCAGGACCTCAAACCCCAGCAGGTTCAAGAGGTGACCCGGCTCATGAACCGGATCACCCAAATCATGGGAACCCGCTACGCGGAGGTGGCTTTCTCGGATGAGTGGGCCACCTGGCGGCAAAGCGGCCACGCCTAAGGCCGCGGGAAGCATGGGCCCTCGCAGGACGCGTTGGGCATGAAAAAGAAGGCCGTATGAGCAATGGTGACCCGGCAGTGAGATCGGACCTTCCTCTTCCGGTGGGGCTGGCCCGCCTTCAGGAATTAGCCCATAACTTATGGTGGAGCTGGCAACCGGCGGCCCGAGAGTTGTTCGAAGCCATCGACCCGACCCTCTGGCGCCTGACGCACCACAACCCGGTCAAGCTCCTTCAGGAACTCAAACCGGATCGGTTGGTTGCCCTCGCGGAAGACCCGGCATTCCTCCGCCGCTATTCAGCGGTGCTGAAAGCCTACGATGAATACCTGGCGGCCAAGCACCTCTGGTTCACCACCCAGCATCCCGATCTGGCCGACGGAGTGATCGCCTATTTCTCCGCCGAATTCGGCCTGCACAATTCAATTCCGATCTACAGCGGAGGGCTGGGAATCCTGGCCGGGGATCATTGCAAGGAAGCCAGCGATCTGGGCATTCCGCTGGTGGGGATCGGATTCATGTATCCCCAAGGGTATTTCCGACAGCACATCAATCCCGACGGGTGGCAGGAGGCCGAGTACGAACCGTTCAATCGCCTGGACTCTCCCATCCATCCCGCTCAGAGACCTTCGGGCGTGCCCTGCCAAATCCAGGTCGAGATGGGCAATCGGACGGTCGCGGCGTTGGTGTGGCAGGTCCGGGTGGGACGGGTGACGCTGTACCTGATCGACACCGACCTTCCCGAGAACGGCCCGGCCGACCGCGAATTGTCCGCCCGGCTCTATGGCGGAGACCAGGAAGTCCGGCTCTGCCAGGAAATTTTGCTGGGGATCGGTGGGGTACGGGTGCTCCGCGCGCTCGGGACCTTTCCGGCCGTGTGGCACGCCAACGAAGGGCATTCGGCCTTTTTGATCCTGGAACGGGTCCGCGAATTCGTGCAGGCCGGGCACACTTTCGAGGCCGCTGCTGAGATGGTTCGCCGCAGCACGGTGTTCACCACACACACACCGGTGCCAGCCGGCCACGACGTGTTCCCACATTATTTGATGGAGCGGTATTTCTCGGAGTACTGGCCGCAATTGGGGTTGACGCGCAACGCCTTCTTCAAGCTGGGGGAGCATCCGGACCATGCGGATCACGGGTTTAACATGACCGTCCTGGCGCTCAACATGGCAGACCACCGAAACGGGGTGAGCCGGGAACACGGCCGGGTCTCCCGGGCCATGTGGCGCAGCCTCTGGCCGGACAAGAGTGAAGACCGGGTGCCCATCCGGAGCATCACCAATGGCATCCACGTGCCGACCTGGGTTGCGCCGGAAATGAACCACCTCTATAGCAAGTACCTGGCTCCGGACTGGGTGGAGCGGGTCGATGATCCAGCCGTCTGGCACCGGGCGGCCGACATTCCCGACGCGGAGCTGTGGGAAGTTCGTCAGGCCCTCAGGCGCAAG
>JBFFYZ010000310.1:0-3277 GCA_041568895.1 Nitrospiraceae bacterium | reverse complement strand
GTGCCGTTCAACCCGGCCCGTACGCTGGAGATCTTCGAGGGCACCAGCAAGCCGGCGAACGCGGCCTTTACCATAGACTATCAAGACCGGGTGTATGCGGTGGTGAACGCAGAGGACCAAGCCGGGGTGTGGAACTTGGAAGCCTTCCGACTCCTGAATCAGCTTTATGAGCTGTCGGTGCACCCATCCGAGTTTGCCAGGCCGGCGCCGGGCATTACCATTGCCAAATAACGGGTGACGAAATCTCCGGCCCCCTCTCATCCCTCCACTTTGGAATGGGACGGGCTCGGGGGCCTTCCGAACCCCATCCCGCCGAGTCCGCTTTCCTCTCCTTGCCTGGCTTCCGGCTTGACACCAAATCTCCGTATGATACCTTCATCGCGCTTCCTTGCCGGCGGGTGAGGGAATTGGTACGCAACCACCCGTGTGTCTTTTTAACAATGAGTGAGAATCGATGGGTATACAGAACTTAGTTCCCACCCAACGTCGTGTGACGGGGCGACTGGCATGGGCGATCTTGTTCATGGGGATACTCTCGGCTACTTCCGGATGCTTGTCTTCCGTGGCGATGCACCAGGCGGTGCTGGCCTATGACAAGACGGCCCTGGAGGTGGAGGCCGAAGAGTTGCTGCTGAACATCGCCCGGGTGCGACACCATCGTCCGGTCCATTTCACCGGCATTTCCAGCGTGGCGGCAACCTTCAATTTCGTGGTGAGCGCCGGGGCCACCCCTCCGCTGGCCGGATTGGAAGGCGGGGCCGACCTGTCTCCCGTGTTTGGAGGCAGCCTCTCCGAAAACCCCACGATCACAATCGTCCCCGTTCAGGGCGAGGAGTTTAACGAACGGGTCCTGAGCCCCATGACGGAGAAGAATTTCTATATGCTGCTCCTGCAGGGGGCCGATTTGGGCATGCTCCTCCGGATGATGGCGGCCGAACTGCGGTTTGACAAGGCCGAAGGCAGCGAGCGGATCGTCCGCAATAGGCCGGGAAGGGGTAAGGAGTATGAGGAGTACCGCAGGCGGGTGCTCCATCTGGTCGCTCTTCATCAAGCCTACCAGCTCTTCGTCGAGCCGATCGTGGTGGAACAACGAATCGTGCTTCCGGTGAACAGCCCGGAACACGCCGGGGTGGTGGTTGAGGCCCTCAACAAGGGGTACCGGTGGACCGAAAACGGCACCACCGGGGTCCTGGCGAGAAAGACTGGGGGCCGCGTCGTCATCGCGAACTATGATTTGGATCTGCTCTCAAAAGAGGATCGGCAGACACTGTACCTGCAGACCAATGCTTTGAATAGCAACGAGATTCTTGTAGATATCCGACCCGGGTTCCCGGGCGGGGACTATCCGATGAAGGGGATTTTTCGGCTCCGTGGCTTCCTGGCGATTCTCGGGTTTCTTGCCCGAGGGGTAACCGAGGAGCCGGAATATGCCGTGGAGAAGGATGCCCGCACCGGGCCCGTACGGTTCAATCCGATCCGCACGCTGGACATTTATGAAGGCGGGAGCAAGCCCCAGGACGTGGCCTTTTCCATCACCTACGAGGGACTCGTCTACGCGGTGGTCAACGCCGAGGACCAAGTCGGGATCTGGAACCTGGAATCCTTCCGGTTGCTGAATCAGTTGTACGAGTTGACGGTCTCCCCCTCGGAGTTTGCGCGCCCGGGGCCTTCGATCACAATCGCCAAATGACCCCGCTCGACCAAGGCGAAGATCCTATCAGAGACGAGTGAATCCTCCCGATGAATTTGGTCCAGACCATCACCATTCTGGTTTGCATTTCCGCCCTGTTCGGGTACCTGAACCATCGGGTCCTCCGGCTGCCGGTCACGATCGGCTTGATGGCCATCGCGCTGGCGATGTCCCTGATCCTTCTCCTCCTGGGCAAGCTGGGGTTCGACATCAATGTCCGGGCCGAGGCCTTCATCCGGAGCATCGACTTCAACGAGGCCTTGATGCACGGCATGTTGAGTTGTTTGCTCTTTGCCGGGGCGCTGCACGTCAACCTGTCCGACCTGTTGGATCAAAAATGGATCGTGGGGACGCTGGCTTCTGTCGGAGTGGTCCTCTCCACCTTTGTCATCGGGGGGGCGAGCTATTACCTCTTTAGCCTGGTCGGGCTGCACCTTCCCTTTTTATACTGCCTGCTGTTCGGCGCTCTCATCTCCCCCACGGATCCCGTGGCGGTCATGGGCATCTTGAAGGAGGCCCGCCTGCCCAAACCGCTGGAAGTCAAGGTGGTCGGCGAGTCCCTCTTTAACGACGGCGTGGGGGTGGTGGTGTTTCTGGTTCTGATGAGCCTCATTCCCCGCGACAGCGTCCTGATCAGCGATGTCGTCCTTTTGTTCGTGGAAGAGGTCCTGGGCGGGGCCCTCCTGGGCATCCTTCTCGGGTTTGGCGCCTACCTGATGTTGAAGTCCGTGGACAATTATCAGGTGGAAATCCTGATCACGTTGGCGCTGGTCATGGGCGGCTATGAACTGGCCAACCTCCTCCACACGTCCGGCCCAATCGCGGTGGTCGTGGCCGGGTTGCTGATCGGCAACCAAGGGCGTCGGCTGGCCATGTCCGAGAAGACCCGTGAACACCTGGACGCCTTCTGGGATCTGGTCGACGAGCTGCTCAACGCGATCCTCTTCGTCCTGATCGGGTTGGAGGTGTTGGTGCTTAGCTACCAGAGCGCCTACTTGAAAGCTGGACTGGTGGCCATTCCCCTCGTGCTGTTTGCCCGGTTCATCACAGTCTGGTTGCAGGTCAAGGTGTTTAGCCTCGTCCGGGAGTTCACCCAGAGGGCCGTGGCCATTCTGACCTGGGGCGGACTGCGCGGGGGGATTTCCGTCGCCCTGGCCCTGTCCCTTCCCGCAGGCCCGGCCAGGGACGCCGTTCTCCTGATCACTTACACGGTCGTGGTGTTTTCCATTTTGGTCCAGGGTCTAACGATCAAACGCCTGATCGCCAGTCCGGCCTGAGTCACAGGGTCATGCTGGCTCAGCAGGGCTACGTAGAAGTCCACCCCTTGTTTGACTCCCGGTGGTTCATTTGTTAGAATCTCGCTCCGTTTCCGGCCGGAATTTTCCGACGTGGTGGCTGCTGATCGATCTGGCGTTGATGGATCTGGTAGGTGAGGCGGCTGCCAGGGCCAGGGAATGTGTCTCAACCTCGAATTGGAATCGTCCCCATCGTCTAGCCTGGCCTAGGACGCCGGCCTTTCAAGCCGGCAACACGGGTTCAAATCCCGTTGGGGACGCCAACTATACGACCCCCTGAGAACCCCGGACC
>JBFFYZ010000309.1:0-3292 GCA_041568895.1 Nitrospiraceae bacterium | reverse complement strand
GGAAGAGGTGGCCCGGGACCTGGACGTGACGGCGGACGAGCTCCGCTTCAGCCTGGACCGCCTCCGTCCCCTGGTCTATGAGGCCCGGCGCAAGCGGGTGCCGCCCGGATTGGACGACAAGATCCTGACCGGCTGGAACGGCATGATGATCAGCGCCATGGCCGAAGGCGCCCGGATCCTGGGAGAGGCTCGGTACCTCGCGGCGGCTCGACGAGCCGCGGACTTCCTCCTGGGGACCATGTCCCGTCCGGACGGCGGGCTTTATCGGACCTACCGGACGGGCAAGGCCCATCTTCACGCCTGCTTGGAAGATTACGCCTATTTAACCGAAGCGCTCATTGACCTGTATGAAGCCGGCGGCGCCGAGACGTACCTGACCGAGGCCGTCCGTCTGGCCGAACGGACCCGAAAAGATTTCGAGGACGAAGAAGGCGGGGGATTCTTCACCACCGCCAGGGACCATGAACGGTTGATCACGCGCAGCCGGGAAGGCCCCGACGGCGCCACACCGAGCGGCAACGCCGTGATGGCCTCCGCCTTGGGTCGGCTATCCTTTCACTTCAATCGGGACGATTTCCGCGAGGCCGCCGCTAACGCCGTGCGGGCCTACGGGCGGGACATGGCCCGTTATCCCCGGGCGTTTGCCAAAAGCCTGGCGGTGATGGACCTGTTGCTCTATGGACCGGTGGAACTGGCCCTGGTCGGGACTCAGAACGACCCGGCCTATCAATCCCTCTGGACAGCAGTCAATCGCCACTACCTGCCGACCCACATTGTGGCTCACCAGGACCCGGCGACCGAAAAAACCTCACATCCGCTCCTTCAGGACAAAGGATTGGTTCGCGGGCGGGCGGCGCTGTATGTCTGCAGGAACTTCGCCTGCCAGGCGCCAATTACCGAGGCGAAGGATGTGGCCGCGGCGTTGCAGAACTGGCACCAGGGATCCTCGGCACAGCCTGCCACTCTCCCAAAGGCCATTAAAGGCACCTCCCTGCCCGGCTTCGCCACGCCGGAGGGGACCGGCGCCTATGCCGTTCGGTTTGTCAATCGTTCGGACGCGACCGCCATCGGCCCGGAGGGATTCACGGGCTGTGGGACGACTGGTCTCACCACCAGCCGACTCGGCTTCGGCGGCTATCGCATCGACCTGCAAGACGCCGAGCATCGTGAGGCCCTCACGCTCGCCCTTCGGTCCGGCTGTAACCTGATCGATACGTCAACCAACTACGGCGATGGGGAAAGCGAGCGGTTGGTCGGCCTTGTGCTGGCCGACCTGGTCCGGAAAGGCGAGCTGACGCGGGAGGAGGTCATCGTCGTCTCCAAGATCGGGTACGTGCAGGGCCAGAATCTCAAACTGGCCCAGGCCCGGGAGCAGGCGGGCAACCCCTATCCGGAAATGGTGAAATACGGGGACGGCATTTGGCACTGCCTCCATCCGGACTTTCTGGCCGACCAATTGGAGCTCTCCCTGGACCGCTTGGGCCTGGGGACCCTGGACATCTGCCTGCTCCACAACGTGGAATACTTTCTGTCCGACGCGAAGCTGCGGGGTCATCGCGACATCGAATCGAATCGCCGGCAATTTTATGCACGCCTCCAGGCCTCCTTTGCCTATCTGGAGACCCAGGTCGCGGCCGGCCGGCTCCGCTTGTACGGAGTCTCCTCCAACAGCTGCATCAACGAGCCCGCCGACCCGGAGGCAACCTCCCTTACCCGCATGCTGGAGGTCGCCCGATCTGGCGCCAAAACGTCCGGCAGCCGGGATCACCATTTCAAGGTCCTCCAATGCCCCATGAACCTGTTTGAGTCGGGAGCGCTCCTCACTCCCAATACCGGCCCCGACGAGGCTCAGACGGTGTTGGCGGTGGCTCAGGCGGAAGGGATGGCGGTGCTGGTCAATCGCCCCCTCAATGCCATGCCGGGCAAGAGCGGTCGCGGCGGGATGCTCCGGCTGGCGGAGTTTTCGGTCGAACCACCCGGGGCCCCGTTCGACCAGCTGCGAGACCGGATCGCGAGCCTGGAAGAGGACTACCGCCGGGACATTGCTCCCGGCGTGCAGAACCCGGGACAGGGGCTGGCTCCGGCCGACTACTTCCGCTGGTCGGAAGAGCTGACGCGGGTGCGGCCGATGGTGAAAAGCCTCGAGCACTGGGAGCAGATCGAAGCCCAAATGATCGCTCCTCACATCAATCAGGTGCTGCGGGCTCTGTCCCAACACCTTACGGGGGAGCTCGGGGACCGCTGGCAACAATGGCGAGAGCGGTACATTCCGGACCTGCTGGCCCTCCTGAAGGAAATCCGTCGTGAAGCCACCCTCAAGAGTCGCGAAAAAACAGACGCCATCGCCGCCACAATCAATCCTCTGCTACCGGAAGCCCGCCGTCAGGCCTCGCTCTCCCGGAAGGCCTTGTGGGTCCTGGCTTCCACGCCGGGAGTCACCAGCGTCTTGAACGGGATGCGAACTCCGGCGTACGTCGCCGAGTCGCTCGGTATCCTGCGCTGGCCCCTCCTGGCTCAGGTCCGCCCGGTCTATGAGGCGGTGGATTCCCTTCGTGAGTAGTGTCCCGCCTGCGTTACATGGCCCGAGGAGGCTGCACGTGCCAACCTCCTTCCCTCCTTCCGATCGCTCTTCCATAGCCGGGATTCTTCTGATCCTGCCGATCCGTAGGATTATTACGATTTTGGCCGTATGCTTGCTGACATCGACCGGCTGCGGGCCGACCTACCATATGGTCAAGCGCGGCCAGATGTTGATGGGCACGGTGGTGCAGGTGACCGCGCTCGCCTCCGACGAAGAGACCGCTCAACGCGCCGTGGCGGCCGGACTGGCCGAGATCCGGCGTCTGGAAGAGCGCCTGAGCACTTGGATTCCGACCAGTGACTTGTCCCAAGTCAATGCGGCCGCCGGTCGGGAACCGGTGACCGTCGGACCGGAGGCCCTTCTGCTTGTCACCCGATCCTTGGAGATCGCCCGATTGACGGACGGCGGATTCAACATCGCGGTTGGACCGGCGGTCCAAGCGTGGAGCATCGCCGACACGCCCCGGATTCCGAGTCAACGAGAACTGGACCAGCTACGGCCGCTGACGGATTGGTCCCAGGTGGTAGTGGACGAGGCCGCCAAAACGATTTTTTTAACCCGACCCGGGATGCGATTAGATGTGGGGGGCATCGGGAAAGGCTATGCCGCGGACATGGCGGTCGGAGCGATGAAACAGGCGGGGGCGACCGCGGGCGTGGTCGCGTTGTCCGGGGATATCAAAACGTTCGGATACTTACCGCAGGGCCAGCG
>JBFFYZ010000308.1:0-3308 GCA_041568895.1 Nitrospiraceae bacterium | reverse complement strand
GCCGCCTGGGCGATGACGATCGGCAGCTTGACGCTGTGATCACGATCCTCACCCAATCGCTTGTAGATGTTTTCCACCAAAATCACGGCTCCGTCCACGATGATGCCGAAATCGATCGCGCCCAGGGAAATCAGATTGGCCGGCACGTCGATCCAGTGGAGACCGACAAAGGCGGTCAGCAACGAGAGCGGGATCACGATCGCCACCGCCAGAGAGCCCTGCCAGGCGCGCAAGAAGAGCCAGACCACCCCCGACACCAGGAGTGCGCCCTCCAACAGGTTCCATTGCACGGTCGTGAGGGTCCGCTGCACGAACACCGTCCGATCCAAAAAGGGGACGATCTTGACGCCGGCCGGCAAAATCCCCTTTTCCAACTCCTTGACCTTCGCATGGATGTTCTTCAGGACTACTTCGGAGTTCTCGTTCTTTCGCATCAGCACCACGCCGGACACGGTCTCCATGTGGCCGTTCAGCCCCACCGCGCCCTGGCGGGGCATGGCGGATTCGACGACCGAGGCCACATCCCGGATCAGGACGGGCTGCCCCTTCGAGACGGCCAAGGTCGCCAACTTGATCTCATCCGGGTTTTTGATGAGCCCGAGTCCGCGCACGACGTATTGCTCCTGGCCCCGCCGGAGGTACCCCGCTCCGATGTTGGCGTTCGATCGGGACAAGGCGTCATACACCTGGTCGATGCCCAAACTGTAGGCCTTGAGCCGCTCGAGATCGACCAGGACATGGTATTCCTTGACGAACCCGCCAAACGACACCACCTCGGCAACTCCCGGCGCCTGCTTCAGCTTCGGAATGACGTTCCAATCCAAAATCGTCCTGAGTTCGGAGGCCGTTTTGGTCGGCCCTTCCAGCGTGAACCGATAGACCTCGCCGAGCGGGGTGATCGGCGGCCCCAAGACCGGAGTGATGTTCCCCGGCAGATCCAGTTGGCGGAGCCGTTCCCCGACCAACTGGCGGGCGAAAAAGAGGTTGGTGTCGTCGTCGAAGGTGGCAATGACGGTAGAGAGCCCGAAGACGGAGATCGACCGCAGGTCGATCATCTTGGGCAGCGCGCTCAACCCCCGTTCGATGGGGATGGTCACCTGCCGCTCGACCTCTTCGGCCGCCTGGCCGGGCACGAGGGTGATGACGGTCACCTGAAGGTTCGTGACGTCGGGGTAGGCTTCGATTCGGAGTTGGCTGAAGGCGTAGAGGCCGTAGAGGGAAAACGCGAGGGTCAGCGACAGGACGGCGAAATGCCGGTGAATGGACAGGTCAACCAGGCGTTCGAGCATCGAGAGAGCTCACCGTACCTGGCCCAATGCCGAATCCAGGAGCAGCGCTCCTTCGACCACCACCTGTTCTCCCCCGGATAACCCTTTCAGGACCGTCACCTGATCCGCCATATTGGACCCGAGCAAGACCTCGCGGGGCGCAAAGGTTTGGTCCTCATTTTGGACATAGATCAAAAACCGGTCCCCCTTGGTCACCACTGCCTTGGCAGGCACCAGCAGGCCCAGTCCCGGCCTGCTCAGAGACAGCCGCACGAACATTTCCGGTTTCAACAGTTGTTCCTGATTGGGCACCAGACAACGGAGCTTGGCCGTCCTCGTGGTCGGGTCCAGGACTTCGGCCAGGTGCAGGACGATGCCTTCGAAGACCCGGCCGGGATAGGCCTGGGACTCGACCTTCACGGTCAGTCCCGGGGACACCCCGGCCAATTCCCGCTCTGGAATGTCCCCCAGGACCCAGACCTGAGTCAGGTCGGAGATGGTGAACAGGCTCCCCAACGCGGGCTGGACCGCATCGCCCAAGGACACTTTTCTGGTGACGACCACTCCTTCGATGGGCGAGCGCAGGAAAAATTCCGGCACCAGGGCATCGGGATTTCCTCCGAGATTTTTGAGGTCCGCGGCGGCCCGCTGATACTCCGCCTTGGCCTGATTGACCAGATCTTCAGATTCCAACACTTCCCGCTGGGAGGCGGCGCCCTCGTCAAACAGACGCTTCGCGCGCGCCAGGGATTTCTCCGCCAACGACAGGGCGGACTTGGCTTTCCGTTCGGCCGCCTCGACCTGGGTCATGCTTTGACTCAGGATGACCATCAAGGCCTGCCCTTTCTTCACCCGATCCCCGACCTGGACCAGGACCTTTTCCACGCGGCCTTCCACCGGCGTGCCCACCTGGGCCGTCCGCTGCTCGTCGAGGGCCACCCGTCCGTTGATGACCAACGGGACCCCCTGCTGGCTGGGCTTCACGGTCTCGATCTTGAGATATTTCATTTGCCGGTCGGTCAAGGAGGTCTCGGCCTGCTTGCCGGATGCGGCAGAGGAGGAGGGAGGAGAATCTTCGGTGCATCCCGTCCAGACCGCTCCCAACAGGATCACGACGGCACCGACCAGCGCCCCGCGGATGTTCCGACCCGTTACCATGCGCGACCTTCCCTGGGAGCAATCCCTAAAACTTTTTCATTATACTCTTTTTACGGTTCAAGTGCATCTATGAGGCTCTCGGCTCACTTCATCTTCAGCTCGGTCCAGGCCCGGTCATACAGCCGGATCGCCTCCCCCACGTCCGCCATCCATTCGAGGCGATCGAGGACCGCCTCCGGAGGGTACACCGCCGGGTTCGATCGGACCGATTCCTTTACGAGAGCGTTCGCCTCCCGGTTGGCCGAGGCGAACAGGAGGTGCTCGGTGGTTCGGGCCGCCACAACCGGGTCCATCAGAAAATTGATCAGCCGCATGGCCAGCTCCTTGTGGCGGGACGAGTTGAGCACGACCAGACAATCCGACCAGATCGTGCCCCCCTCCTTCGGCACCACATATTTGACCGCGGGACGCTCCGCCATCGCGCGCGCCACCGTGCCGCCCCAGCCGTGGGCCAGGGCCACCTCGCCGGACACGAGCAACTGATCGTAGGTTTCGCTGGTGTAGGTCTTGACCAGGGGTTTCTGCCTGAGCAATTTGGATTTCGCCCGCTCGAGGACCTCGGGGTCTTTGGCGTTGATCGATTGGCCGATTGTGAGCAGTGCGACGCCCAGCACCTCGCGTTGGTCGTTGAGCATGCTGATTCGGCCCTTGTAACGAGGGTCCCAGAGGATGGCCCAACTTTGGGGCGGCGCGGGAATGACCTCGGAATTGTATCCGATACCCACCGTGCCCCAGAGATAAGGAATCGAATAGCGGTGCTCGGGGTCCACCGGCAGCCGCTGCAGGCGGTCCGTCAAGAATCGCACGTTGGGGATCTTTTCCAGATCCAACTCGGCCAGGAGCCCCTCCCGGGCCATGATGGCGACCATAAAATCGGAGGGG
>JBFFYZ010000307.1:0-3334 GCA_041568895.1 Nitrospiraceae bacterium | reverse complement strand
GAGGTGTAGGACCACCAGGGTGGTCCCCATGCCGGTCAGGTCCGACTGTGCCGCCGCCTCGAGGAGGATGGCACGGTTGGAGGCCTGGACAGCATGGGTCAAGATAGCGCTGATGGAATCGGCCGCGGATCCTTGTTTGGACGAGAGCCCGATCCTCTCCTGTACAGAGGCGGTGACGGTCTGGACGGCAATCCTGCTGGCGACGTCGCCTCCCGCATGGCCCCCCATGCCGTCGGCAACCACCCACAGCCCGGAGGCATCACAGACCGCGAAAGCATCCTGGTTGGACGTGCGGATCCGGCCGATCTCACTGAGACCGTAGCCGACCCACCCTCCTGCCGGACCAACCGTCACCGGGGATGTCCTGTGTCGCGGTCATCGGGAAAGGGTTCTCTCGCGGGTCCGTACCGAGCGACCAGGCCGGCATAGACCAGTTCGGCCAAGGACTCAAGGTTGCGCGTGTCGGCCTCATTGTATTGGAGCAGCAGGTCCAAGGCCCGGGCCTCGCCGGCGCGCCAGGCCTGCCAGAGGCGTACGGCTTCCCAACCGTCAAGCCCTTGGATGGCGTCGGGTCGCTCGATGCCGACGGTCGTTTCCACCCGCTTGAGGCCGCCGCGCAGGCCGAGCCGCCTGGCCGCAAAACACAGGTCGAGATGGGGTTGATCCAGGACCAATCCCGGATACTTGGCTTGGAGGTAGCGCAGGTCAAACACGCTGCCGAAAAAAGTCACCAGCAGATCGTATCGGGACAATTCGTCCGCCAACCGGTCTTCGGTCAAGGATTCGCCTTGTACCAGGCTGGTCATACGGCCGTTGGCGTACAGACCCACGACGGTCACCTCTCCCTGTTGGGGCGGGCCGCCGGTGGTCTCAATGTCCAGGTAGACCGCCCGGGATTTAAAGGCGTCGAACAACCGCCAATGGTCCCGGAGTTTCAGGCGGGAAGCGAAGTAGCGGGCATCCCCTTGATGAAACTGCCGGGAGGCTGCCGATAATTCGCGATCATACTGCTGTTTTCGGGCCCCTGACATTCCCTCGAGGGCCGGCCGTTCCAAGAAGGTATACCAATCGCCAACGCCGTCTTCCCACAGGCGCCGTTCGGCGGATTCCCCGATCCCGTGAAGTAAGACGAAAGTCGATTCGATCATGACCTGGCAGCGCACAGCTAATCGCGAATGGCTGGCAGCAAATACTCAATACCTAGGAGCGAATAGCGGGAAGCCTCCGAGCTATTCGCTGCCAGCTACCCGCTGATTGCTTCCCAACTGTGGAGGATTCTAGCCTTGATTTCAGCGGGGAAACAAGCTAAATTCCCGTGTGTTTTGACGCGGAGAGGCGTCGTCCTGTTCCTCTCACCTGTGTCCTGCCATTCCGAATCACAGCATGATCTTGCCGGAAGGCCCGAGGACGGCATGGGGGACGGCCCTCGATTCCGACCGGGCGGGTTGAGACAAAGCGAATGAGGCGCGCAGCATGGCGGAAGAACCACGTCGAATTAAAATCTCGGTCGGAGGCGTCCACCTCGAAGCCGAATTAAAGCGGAACCAAACGGCGGACCAAATTTACGCCGCCCTTCCCATCGAGACCGCCCTCAATATCTGGGGCGAAGAATTTTACTTTAAGGTGCCCGGTGTCAAGGACCTTCGGGAAACGGCAACGACCCAGGTCAAGGTGGGGGATGTCGCGTTCTGGGGCGCGGGGGAAGTTCTGGCGATTTTTTTCGGACGTACGCCGATGAGCATGGGGCCGGACCCGGTCCCGGCCGACCGGGTCAACGTCATCGGACGGATTCTTGGAGATGCCACCAAGCTCCGTGAGGCCATGGGCGCCAGTAAAATTCGGGTCGAGAAAGTGTGAGCGCCCACCGGCGTTCGAGAGATCGATGAAACTGACCAAAGAACGGGTGGGGCATCTGGCCGAAGCCCTGGTTTCCCGCTTGCAGGAGGAAGGGCATTTGGAACTCTCGGGAGCGAAGCCAGCGTTGGTCGAGTCCCTGGGTCGAGCCATGACCGAGGAACTGCAGGTGGAGGACCGGCTCAATGCCGAGATACGGCAGTTGATGAAACAGTATGAAGCCGAGATCGAGCGTGGCCAGGTGGACTATCAAAAGATGTTCACCATGATCAAAAGCAAGCTCGTCAAGGAACGGGGGCTGATCCTCTAAGAAGTGCTGAGCGATGAGTGCTGAGTGCTGAGATGATAATGAAACGTCGCCTAGGCTGGAAAAAGGTGAAATTGTCCATCACCATTCCCGACTTTTCTCAGTCCTCCGTCCTCAGCACTCAGTCCTGAACGATGTTATTGAGCGACGATAAGACGAGCCACCTGTCACACGTCATTTTGAATCATGTGAAGGCTTCGCCGGCGGCCCGGTTGAAGGGCGACGAGGCTCAGGCCTTGCGGGTGATCAAGCGGGTGCTGGCGGGCCAATTGGCCGAGGAAGAGGAGCTCGACCGGATCGTTCGGGCACGGCTCGGGTCCTATTCGCGGCGGATTGCGGAGGGGAGCCCGGAATGGGACGTCCTCTATCGGAAAACCATCGAGGAGGAATTGCGGAAGCGGAGGAAATGACCATGGCGAAAACGGTTCCGTTCACCCTCCTGGCGCTAGTGGTCGCGCTCATCTGGCTGCCCAGCTGTTCCAGCAAAAAAGCCGAGCCGCGCTTTCCCCTGGCCTTGGGGGCCGGCGTCTCCCCGGCGGCCCAGACTGCAACCGAGCTGGGAACGAAAGAATATCGGAGCGGCCACTTTACCGAGGCCAAAACCCATTTTGAGCAGGCGGTCACCGGCGCGCCGACTTCCGGGGAAGCGCATTACAACTTGGGCTTGGCGCTGTTCGCTCTGGGAGAAGCCGATCAAGCCAAAGAGCATTTCATCCAGGCCGCCAATTTTTCGCCGGGTAATAAGGTTATTTGGGATTCACCCGCTCTCCGCCCCTTCGGAGCTCCGGAGCCGACCCTTGTCGAAAAGCCGAAGGATCAACCCACGGGCTCTGGACGACGGGGCCTCATGGGTGGTGGCGGGCTGGGTCGCTGATTCTGCCCGCGCCGCATCCGCGCACCCGCTGATTCCACGACTTCCCCCTTCCGGTCAGCGTGGGAAGTCACTCCCTCACCCTGAGACGTGAGCGCATGAGCTTTCTGGATCAAGTAGACCGAGACGGCTACGAGCAGGTGGTGGTGTTTCGCGACCCCGAGGTGGGCCTCAAGGCCGTCGTGGCGATTCACAACACCCGGCGAGGCCCGTCCCTGGGAGGGGTTCGGATGTGGCCCTACGCTTCCTTGGAGGAGGCTGTCCAGGACGCCATGCGGCTGGCTTGGGCCATGACTTACAAG
>JBFFYZ010000306.1:0-3340 GCA_041568895.1 Nitrospiraceae bacterium | reverse complement strand
CGTCGAAAGACTGGCGGGCTGGTCCGGCGGCGGACTCGAATCGGTTGGGGGCACCGGTGCTTCTGTGGGTGGCGCGGGAACAGGGGGAGCTGCCGGCGGAGACACGGGGGCCATGGGCTCCGGACTCGGGACGGTCTGGACGCTGCCGGGAGACGAAGGCGGGCCCGGGGGCGCGGGAGTCGACGGCGTCGCCTCGGACGGACTCTCGGGCATCGGAGCGCCCGCTTCCTTGGGGAGTATCACGATGTCAATGCGACGATTCTTGGCCCGGTTTTCTTCCGTATCATTGGCCGCCACCGGCTTGGTATCGGCATGCCCGATCGCCGAGACGCTCGCCCGGTCGAGGCCGCCGACCTCGGTGAGGTAGCGGAGCACATGGGTGGCACGGGCCTGGGACAGTTCTTTATTGGTCGGGAACAAAGGCTTCAGTTTCGGGCCGATTTCTACATCGTCGGTGTGCCCTTCAATGCGGAAGTGTCTGTCCTGGACGGTCTTCAGCAACTCGCTGACCTGGTTGAGAATGGCGAGCCCTTCGGGTTTCACGGTGAATTGACCGGATTCGTATTGGAGCTGGTTGACCAACCCGTCGAGAGTTAATTTGAGCTGATCCCCGACTTGCTTGATTGAAACTTGCTGGCTCGGTTGCGGAACCGGCAGAGGGGTGGCTTTGGCCTGTTCGATCGGTTGGGGTTTTTCGGCTTCCGTCCGGACCGGAGTCGGCTCCATAAAAGTTACGCGGTCCCCACGGTTCAGGGTATCCGTGGAGCGAATCACCAGGGTCGTGGCGGTCGCATCTTCGAGAGCGAGGACCTGGAGCTCGCCGATTTTTCTGATGGGAACCCCTGTTCGAACACTTATGACCTCGAGGCGGTCCCCGACTTGCAGGCCGTCCCGCCGTCCCCAATCGATGAAGACGATGTTGCGTTGTGCCACGAGGGTCCGGGGGGCTTGAATGTCCACGATCATCCCCGGGCGATCCACCAGCGGTTTGCCGGGTAGTTTGGGTTCGGCTTGCTGGGGCACGAAGCGCATGGCCCCGTCCCCTGCGGAAATGCTGGTAAAGGAACGAATCACCTGCACCGTCGCGAGGTCCATGTCGACTTTGGTCACTCGCGCGATGCCCAGGATGGAAATCAGGTCTCCCAAGTACTGTCCGCTGGCCGGGTGAAGGACGCGATGCCGTTTTTTATATAACGTGTAGAGATCGCCGGGCATGGCCTCTTCCTCGGCCCCGAACCGAACGAAGAGCAGGTCGCCCGCTCCATAGACGCTTCGAGTGGTCCCCGGTTGCACGACCACCCCGTGCATGGGAACGCCGGGACGGATGAAGCCTGCGGAGAAGGTGAGGGCAGACTGCCCAGCCGGAATAATCGAGTCGGTCCGGTCTGCGGAGTACAAAGGCACGGGATACCACAACAACCCGGCGCTGAGGGTGAGCACCAGAAGGATGAAGACCAGGGACCAAGACCTGGGGAACAAGGGCTGGCAGTAGTCCGAAGAGAGGCGATGCGTCATGGGTGTGTTGGGAACGATCTCGAAGGTATCACACCTAAGAACAACTATGGACCGGCCCTCACCATAGCAAATTGGCGCAAGTTGTCAAGAAAAGGTTGCTTTTGCGCTGTCCTGCGTTTGATCGGACCGGAAATCGGAGCGGTACCGGTTTGACAAGATGTGAACCAGGGTGTTAAAGTAAAAAACCTTTTTGAATCAGTAGGTTGTTAAACAGGCCAGCGCAAAGGAGCCTGTGCGGTGAACGAAGGTCGGCCATCCTCCCAAAACAGTTCGCCTCCAGACGGACCACGGCCGCGCCGGCGAATCGAAACGCAGATTCACCGACGGAAGAAGGCCAAGGCGGTGCTCCCCCTCGAAGCGGAGTGGGACTCGGGGTCTTCCGCCCCGCCTGCAAGCCTCAAGATGCCTTCAAACCGGATGCCCCGTCGCTAACCCAACGCCGGTACCCTGACCCCCTTTGTCCCATTCTTGGCCCGTGGCTGTCTCTCCGGAAACCGACGCCCGCGAGGTCAGACCCCACAGGTCTTTTCTGCGAGGCTTGCACGTAGGGGGCTGGCTCGTTGGCCGCGGACAACGTACCGGTTTCTTTGGATAAATCCGATCGGGCTGGGTCCAGCTAGGACTTTCGGGACGTGCAGGTAGGTCCTTTGTTCGCTTGATTTAGGGCGGACCTTACCGCTACCATGGTCAAAACCTTGTTGTAAGTCAAGGTGTTTGCAGAGGGAACCTGGTGACTGGCTCGGAGATCCTGCTCGAATATCTCTCTCGGTATTTTGTCGTCCTGGTCTATATCGGGATTGCGTTGGCGTTCGGGGTGGTCACCCTGGTGATCAGTTATCTGGTCCAGCCGAAATACCCTGAAGCGGAGAAACTCAGTGCCTATGAATGTGGAAGCGAGCCGATTTCGGATGCCCGGATGCCCTTTCCGGTGCGGTACTACATCTTCGCGATGTTGTTTGTCATTTTTGATATCGAGGTGATTTTCTTGTATCCCTGGGCGGTGGTGTTCAGCGATATCGGGCTCATTGGCCTGGTCGAGATGATGATTTTTATCGGCCTCTTCGTCGTGGCCTACGTGTATGCCTGGGCGAAAGGGGCGTTGGAGTGGGACTGATCCGTAACGATGGGCGCGGAATGATGAGTGATGAACGAAGGGATTTCAGCCCCTTTCATTCATCGTTCCGCGTTCATCATTCATCGCTGGAGTCAAAATGGGGTTGATTCAAATCGGTCGGCATGACAAGGACGGCAAGCCCGACGTGATCTTGACCACGCTGGAGAAGGCCGTGAATTGGGCGCGTAAGGGCTCTCTCTGGCCCATGACCTTCGGGTTGGCCTGCTGCGCGATCGAAATGATCGCGGCCGTGTCGTCCCGCTACGACATGGACCGGTACGGCGCGGGGGTGTTCCGGGCCTCGCCCCGTCAGTCCGACCTCATGATTGTGGCCGGCACGGTGTGCCGGCGGATGGCGCCCGTGATTCGAAAGATTTACGATCAGATGCCGGAACCCAAATACGTGATGGCGATGGGGTCCTGCGCCACCTCCGGGAACATTTACGACAGCTACAGCGTAGTGCAGGGGGTGGATCGGTTCGTGCCGGTGGACATCTACGTGCCCGGGTGCCCGCCGACACCAGAGGCGCTGTTCGACGGCATCCTCAAGCTGCAAGAGCGGATCATGCAGAAGCAGGTTTTCGTCAAGCAGCCCGAGCAGGTCAAACCGCGCGAGGAAGCGAAAGCATAGAGGGGTGAACGTCTGATGGAATCCGAGCCGCAGGTCCTGCATCCCCTGGCGGAACGGCTGCAACGGGAGTTCCCGAATGG
>JBFFYZ010000305.1:0-3343 GCA_041568895.1 Nitrospiraceae bacterium | reverse complement strand
GAGGGCGAGCGACTTTGCGGGGCGCACGGCGTCACGAATAAGTGACGCCAGGTTTGTGCGCGCCCGCGAGTCGGTGAGCGGGCCGGGCTCTGCGCCCGCCTGGTGTGCGTCGCGGCAGGCCGTGCGAGGCCCGACCGCCGAGGCCTATGGGATCAGGCCGAGGCGGATCGGAGGACCCCCACCGTCCGAGGTGGGGGATGGGGGGGAGCCGCAGCCGGGGTGCCGGAAGCTACAGCAGCGTGGCGAGGCTGCACGGAGCCAAGCTCCTTGGCCCGGCGACCCCCCTGACCCAACTATTTTCGGATCAAACCTTCCCTACTCTTCGCAGTAGTAGTTCACCTCCGCCGGATCGAACCGCTCGTCCGCCAGGACGTTCTGGACGAACCGGAAGATAGTGCGGCGAACCTCCATCGGCAGGTCGGGGTACCAGAGGGGGCTCGCGATGACCAGCCCCCGAAAGGCGAAAAACGGGGCAGCCGTTTCGGTGACGCCGCGATCGCGGCTCGCCGCCAGGTAGTGCTCCCAAAACTCCCGAAACAACACCTCGAACGGCCCCTGCAGCTTTCCCCACCGCTGTAAGGAAAAGAAGAGATAGTTGATCGTCAGGGAGGTGACGTCGTCGGCCGGCTCCCCCCACTCGCCGCGGGAGCGATCCAGGACGGCAAAGTCCGTGCCTCGTCGAAATAGAATGTTCCAGGGGTGAAAGTCCCCGTGGACCTGCGTCAGGCGGTTGGCCCGGTCTCGCAGCTTCCAGCGCCAGCGGTTGCAAGACTCTTCGATGGACTGCAGCAGCGAGTCCGTGATGAATCCCGTTTTGGGAGGATAGCTGTCCGTCAACCCCATGATGCACTCCCCGTGGCCGAGGAGCTCCCGGAGCCGGCGCCGATAGAGGTTGGCATCGCGCCGCCGGACCCGGTGGATCTCCGCCAGGTACCCGGCCAAGGCCCGGGCCCGTTGCCGATCCACCCTCTGCAACCTCCCGGTACGGGCCAGCCGTTCGAAATCCAGATGGTAGCTCGCGCCCTCCACCCATTGCGTCAGAACGAAAAACTCCCGGGCCGGGGCCACCGAAAACAGCGAGCCGCTGGCCGTAAACGCGCCGACGTCCAGGGCCGGCACGTGGCGCGGCAGGCGCGCATAGGAATCATAGTCCCAGAGTATCGCCTGCGCGCGATCGGCCATGTGCTCATGGCCGAACGGGCCGGGGCTCATGGTCTCCAAGACCGCACGCCGGAGCCGGCCGCCGGCTCGAACGGTCAGCCGAACCGGCTTGCCATAGCCATACCGCTTCAGGGACGAGGCGGACGTCTCTTCGCCGATCGGCCCGAAGGTGACCAGCTCCGCGGACGGCCCGAATCGCTGACGCACGTACTGTTCCAACTGTGAACGCCGCAAGATGGCCATAAATCCTCCTCACCGATCACAGGGCTCAGGCACAGGGCCCAGGCAGAACTCAGGCAAGGCTCGGGCCAACATCAAAACCTATTGAATTCCACCGTTATTCGATAACTCCGGTCTCCCCGCAATTTAGAAAACTGCGGCCTTTGGCTCCATCCCGAGGCGCTTGAATGAGGAATTCTGCCCCAGTCATTGGATGGGTAGGGAGGACTCCTTCCACCTCCGGGTCTTTGGCCAAATCAATCAAGGGCTTACTGGATTGATCCGGTGGGGAAGGGTGGTATAGGGTTTGCTGAAGTAAATGGGTAGAAATAGACACACAAGATACGGTTCAGCAGAAGGAGGACCGATGAATCTGGAGATTGAGAGCCGAAATGTTGCCATGACCCCTCGTTGGCGGGCCGAGGCGGAAGCCCGAATGGCGGACCTGCAGGACGGCCACAATGACATCATCCACGGTCGCGTTACGTTGACCAAGAATCCCCATCACAAAAAAGCCAAGAACGTTGCGGAAGCGCTCGTGGTGGTGTCGCTCCCGGGCCGTCACACGATCACGTCCAGGAAGGAAGACAAAACCTTCGAGGAGGCGATCCGCGCCGCCTTTGGGGCGGTGGAAATCGAGTTGAAAAAATTCCGTGAGAAACGCGCGTCCAAGGACCTCCGGGTGCCGGCCGTTCCCCTGCGCGGGGTGATCAGCAAGCTGTTTCCGAAGGAGGGGTACGGATTCATTCTTCAGGAGGGCGGCGGCGAGGTGTACTTTCACCGAAACGCCCTCCATGGGCTGGAATTCGACAAGCTGGAGGACGGCCTGGAAGTGGCCTTCAACGTCGAGCCCGGCGAGAAGGGTCCGCAGGCGACGACCGTCAACCCCCTGCCCGTCATTCCCAAGGCCACCTGAGGGAGCAGCGACGTGAGTGAGCAAGTCGACAAGTTCAAGCTTCCGCTGACGAGGTGACCGGTCGTGCCTATGTACGACTATAAATGTCTGGACTGCGGCAAGGAATTTCTCGTGGTCCTGACACTGAAAGAGCATGGCAGCGGAGCCGCGACCTGCCCCTCGTGCAAGAGTAAAAAGGTGGAGCAGTTGTTGACCGGTTTTATCGCCCACACGGACAAGAAAAGCTAGCGTCCCGGGGCGGCCCAGGGGGCCTCGCCGGGAACGGCCGCCAGAAATCCTCCACCATCCGATCGAACCACAATTTGAAAACTTCTTGTTTGTTTCAGGAAGTCGATGCCAGGGAATCCGGCGGTCTAATAATGGTAAGATCTGGCGCCAGCTTTGTACGTATACAAAAGGGACCGTAGTCCTTGAAACGGTGGGAAGGGGGGCCGGTTGGCTCCGGAGAGCCGGGCCGAGGGGAGCTTCATGTATCGGCGGGTGATGGCCTTTGATTTTGACGGGACCTTGGCGACGGAGGGCGTGGTGCCGCCGGAGCTGGCGCGCGCCCTTGAACGCTGCCGGGCCGGTGGCCATGCCCTGTTCCTCGTCACGGGCCGACGGTTTGAGACGGTGTCCCTGGAGCCTCTGCGGGACCTGTTCACCGGAGTCGTGTGGGAGAACGGTGCGGTCCTGGTCCATTCGGCCACGGGCGAGATCTTTCTTCCCTTCGGGCAAGTTCCGGATTACTTATTGAAGAACTTGGAGGAAGCGGAGATTCCCTTTGAACGGGGCCTGGCTATCGTCGCGACCTGGGTGCCGCATGACCAGCGGGTCTGGCAGATCCTGAGCGCTCAAAAAGGCGGGGCTTCCGTTGAATATAACAAAGGGAACGTCATGTTGCTCCCGCCGGGCGCCTCGAAAGGTCCCGGCCTGGAACGCCTGCTCACGATCTGCGGCTACTCCGTCCACAATCTGGTGGCCTTCGGGGATGCGGAGAACGACCTGTCCATGTTCAATCTGGCCGAGGTGGCGGTTGCGGTCGGCGATGCCCTCCCGTCGGTCAAG
>JBFFYZ010000304.1:0-3367 GCA_041568895.1 Nitrospiraceae bacterium | reverse complement strand
CGGTGGTGAATCAAACTGAAATTCGCAGGCCAATTTACCACCGATCTTTGCGAATTGTCAACGAAACCGGGCGCCCTTCTGCCCCGTTTTCAGGGAAGATTGTGGAGATCGAAGGCCCTCCCGGAGATGTCCATGGAGGAACAGGAGGCAAGTCGCACCAGCGCCTCCGCGGGGATGGACGGAGGCTGAACGGAGGCCGGGTCCTCCTCGGGACAGGCTTCCGCTCTCATTCTGGTTCTGGTGCCGCCGGGATTAAAGGTCAGCGCCCGGACATGGAAGGGACGAAGTTCGTCCGCTAAGACCTGCATGAGGCCCTCCACCCCGAACTTGGCGACCGCGTACGCGCCCCATTGGGCCCGGCCTTTCCGCCCGACGGACGAGGAAATGCTGATGATGGAGCCGTGGCCCTGCTTGGCCATGATCCGGGCGACCTGTTGGGTGATATAGAAGGTGCCGGTGAGATTGATCCGGATGGTGCGCACCCAGTCCCGCGAAGGATAGTCGGCGAGGCAGACGCGGGGACCCAACACCCCCGCGTTGTTGATCAGAAGGTCCAGGCGGCCGTACCGACGGAAGGTCAGCTGCGTCAAGGCCCGCACCTCCCGAGGCGACGCGATGTCGGTGACGCGGCCGAAGGCTTCACCGCCCGCCGCCGCGATCGCCGCGCAGGTGGCGTGGAGTTCGCGTCGGGTCCGGGAGCAGAGGATGACCGTGGCGCCTTCCCGGGCGAAAGCCTCGGCGGTGGCTCGGCCCAGGCCGCGTCCCGCGCCCGTAATGATGGCCACTCGGTTTCGAAGTCGGCCCAACGTTTTACTTTTGTTCCGGCCGGAAACTCTCGTCCAGTTTTCCGGTGTCCATTTTCTCCCCAAGTTTAAAAAAGGAGAGCATTTGTTTCTTCAGAAGTTCCCGGCCGCTTTCATCCCCCAGGTTGAGCTGGTACTCGTTGATCATCATGGTCTTGGCTTTTCCGGGGCCGTTCCATTCGAACCAGCAGTTTTTGCACACCTTGCTTTTGATCTGACTCTCCAGCCGGCCCATGAAGAGCGGTTCGGTGATGGGATCGCCGGCGTTCCCGCATCGTGAACATTGCACTTGAGCCATATCGTCACCCTCCTGACGTGGTCGCAATTGTATGAGATGCACCGGCGCGGATCCGGCGCCAACGAGCGTGATGTCGGTGAGACGGGGGCATTGTAACATTCGCGGTCCTCGGGAAAAAGAGGCGGGAAGATGAGAGGGGACGAAATTGATCAGGACCGATCCGGAAGGGTGATTGACCACCTGCCGGAAGCATGCTAGAACGAGGCCGGCCACCACCTTGAGTTTTCCTCATTTTTAAATGAACATTTCACGCGTATAATAGTTCTCCCGTGCCCGGATGGCGGAACTGGCAGACGCGCCAGACTCAAAATCTGGTTCTCGCAAGAGAGTGGGAGTTCGATTCTCCCTCCGGGCACCATGCTGAGCCATTCTATTGCCCCTCCCTTTACATCCCTCGCCCGGCTTCTCCCCCCCGCCCCCGGTCCCGTACTCCCACAAAGAGGGCCATGGACGGGGTGGACCACGTGGCCGAACTCCGCCGAACCAAAGGGTTTGTGGGGGAGGGGGTGGGCAAGCCCCTTACGGTTGAAATCCTCTTGACACCGCCTTCGGAATTAGCCTATATATTCGGCTGTCTTACCGGACTATGCCTTATCTGGGATTGGTTATTACCAAAGGGGAGCCCTTCGTACCTGTTCATTTTCACTCATCGTCTAACTCAAAAGGAGGCAGCACATGCGTAACATTCTTGCATTGGGAGGCGTGATCCTGTTTGCAGGCTTCGCGAGCGTGGCGATCGCCCAGGAGCGTCTACCGCAGCACTCCGGGTTCGGCACCGGGGTCGGGGAGAGCTCAGGGGTCGGCACCCGCTCCCAGGTCTGGGACACGCAGGCATTCCTGGAGCGGCTCTCGCTGCCCGAAACCCTGTACGGACGGATTCTTGGCATTGATATCCCCGGTGGAAAGATCCACTTGGAAACCGGTGGCAGCTCCCATGACGAAGGCCGCACGGGAATGGGCGCCTTGTCCGAAATCCGGCTGTACATCGATGACCAGACCAATATGGAACAACTCAAAGTGCTTAAAACCGGGGATGACGTCACGGTCCAAGCCGTCGAGCAGACGACCAAGGACCAGCCCTATGGGACCGGGAAAAAGTCTGTGCGCCAAATTACGGTCATCCGAGGCAACGAGAAGAATGCCGGATTTGGGGGACTCGGCCAGCGGCCTGATCCCACGACCGAGCGCGGCATCGTGACCGAGAACAATTCGACCCACGGCGGCATCGTGGGCCAGGTTCTGCCGGGCGAGATCCAGTCGGGGATCGTGAGCTCCATCGGCGAGGTCACCGGCGCCGCGCCCTGCTGGAATTGCGAACCGCAGCCGGGCTGGGGATTTGGCGACAAAAACCGGTCTGACTACGGGAATCCGGAAAAGCCGAACTTCATCAAGCAGTAACGTTCGGCGTTCTGCATAGAGCGTGTACGGCGGCGATGGCGGCAGAAATGCCGCCATCGTTGTTTTTGAGGCCCGGTGGGCCCCACTCCTTCCAGCCCCGCCTCACTTGAATCGACCCACCCGCCTTGGTAGCATAACGAAACGAATTTCGGGATGTCTCCCCGCATGGCGTCAAGAACTGAAAAAGAAGAAACCGGCCGGAACCTGCGGGTGGATGCGGAATTGGACCTGCGGGGCGTCATCTGTCCCTACAATTTCGTCAAGACCAAGCTCAAGCTGGAAACCATGAAGGCGGGCCAAATTCTGGCCGTCATTTTGGACGACGGCGACCCTATCCGAAACGTGCCGGCCAGCGTGAGTAACGAAGGTCATACGGTCTTGGCTCAAGAGCCCTTGGCACACTCCCACCATCGGGTCATCATTCAGCGCCGGGCCGACTCCTAACGCCGTCTAGCGCTTCGGACGCCGCGTTGTGCGTGCCGCTTGTCCGGCTCCTTCCACCACCAGCGTCAGATCGTGGCATGCCGGGGCTTGAAGAAGGGTCTGCGCCACTTCCGCCGCGGTACCCCTCACATACCGTTCCTTCTCGGTGGTCATATCCATCGCTATCACCAGGCGTCGGTTTCCCAACAACTCACCCAACAGATGAAGGGTGGATTTAACCCTTCCGGGTGATTCAAACAGGACCAGGGTGCGGGGATCCCGGCGCAGGTTGTGTAGCAGGGACCGCCGCGCCGGTCTGCTGGCCGGCAAGGTCCCCAGCACCAAAAAGGAATCGGCTGGAAACCCCGAGGCCGTCAACGCGGCCAGGGCGGCCGAGGCCCCGGGGACGGGCACGACGGGAATGCCGGCAGCCAGGGCTCGCGTG
>JBFFYZ010000303.1:0-3370 GCA_041568895.1 Nitrospiraceae bacterium | reverse complement strand
TGACCATCTGGGTCTCGCCCGGGTTCGTCACCATGGAAAACTTGGCGCCGCAGGAGGGGCAGCCGAAGAAGACACCCAAGGAGCCCTCCGCGGGCTTTTCCACCTTCTGGAAGCTCATATAGGTTTCGCAGTTCAAACAAACGAATTTCATGTTTAACCCCCAGGCGATGGGCTTTAGGCTATGGGCAATGGATTGGAAAAGGTACCCTCGTTGAAATTGTCTGCCGATCGCCCCTAGCCTAGAGCCATGGACTTAGAGTTTTTCCGCCATCACTTTCTTGTAGTCTAGGATCGAGCGCACCCGTTCCGCAATCTCCTGGTACCGCTGAATCGTGGGGTAATCCGCGTCCAACAGAGGAGCCCCCTTGTCAAAGGTGCGGGCCAGGGTCCGATCAAAGGGAATCCGGCCCAGCAGCGGGACGTCCAGAGCGTCGCACATGGCCTGGGTGTCCCCCTCGAAGAGCTCGTGTTCGGCTCCGCAGGACGGACAGCGGTATTGACTCATGTTCTCCACCATCCCTAAGACCTTGATCCCCATATCGCGGGCGTAGGAAACGGATTTCTGGACCACGTCGGAGGCCACTTCCGAAGGGGTCGTCACCACGATCGCGCCAGCCAAATCGGGGATAAACCCGGCCATGACCGGAGGTTTGTCCGCGGCGGCGCCGGGCGGCAGGTCAGTCAGGAGGAAATCCAACTCGCCCCAGACGATATCGGCTAAAAATTCCCGGATCACGTTCATTTCCATCAAGCCGAGCCAGACCGGACTCAGGTCCATCGGCCCTTTCCACCGGACCGGCGAGGCCCGGTTCAGAAAAAAATCCATGGAGGCCACCTTGACACCCAGCGGGCCGACCGGCGGGAGGGCTCCGTCCGGGGTGAGCGTCAAGGACTTTCCGGATAAGCCCAGCATCCGGGGAACGCAGGGTCCGTTCAGGTCGACATCCAGCAGGCCCACTCGGTGGCCCAGCCGAGCCAGAGCAAGGGCCAGGTTCACCGTGGTCATGCTCTTGCCCACCCCGCCCTTGCCGCTCATGACCACCAGCTTGTGGCGGATCCCGGCCATCCGCGACTGGACCTGCCGCATCTGCTCGGTGATCTGCTGCACCACTTTGGCGTCGTCGGAATACTGGAGCTTACTGAGGATGGTTTTGAGATCTTTTTCCGGGGGCATCGGTTTTATCCTTCGGTGATTCCCCTTGTCTCTTGCGAACTTGGGACCGAGCTGCCACCGTACCACAGGGGTTTTGAGGGAGTCAAACGAGCAACCGCGCGTCATGCGTCCGTTGCGTCTCTAGCGTCTGTCGCGATAGACACTAGAGACGCAATAGACGCCACGCGCTCCTAGATCGAATACTGGAACGTCGGTTTGGCCCCGATCGCTTCCGCCAGCACCCCCCGCCGTTTGAGCGCGTCCAGAATCTGCTGCGCCGCGGCATCGAAATCCTTGGGACCGAAGAAATGGAGATCGGTGTTGGGTGGGGGTGCCTCCTCGGTCTTGCTCATGTGGACGGTGAGGACCGGGGCCGGATGCACCAGGGTCCGGATCGCCTGGGAGACCTGATAATGCGGCAACCCGAACGTTTTTGTGGTGGAGACCACGATCAGGCCGGTGTCGATGAGGAGACGCGCCACCTCTCCGTACCGGCGAATGATCTCCATGGCATCCGATTCGGTTAAATCGGCATCCAATCCCCGCCGGAGGTTCTCTCCCTCGAGGAGATAGGCGTGCCGGCCTTCCGCCACCAGCAGCGCCTCCAAATTCCTGGCCAGGAAGGACTTCCCGGTGTGGGCGGCTCCGGTGAACAGAACGACCGCCGCGCGGTGGCCGTAATGCTGCGCGCGCTGCTCCGCTCCGACCTCGCCCTTGACCCACGCGAAGTCCCGGCGCCGGGCCTCGTCCCGCAGAAATTCCTGTTCGTCATGGACCAACTCCATGACGATACCCCCGCCCGAGATGTCATACTCGTCCACCAGGACGAACCGGCCGGTGTTTTCGAAGGAACTATAGAGGTCGAAGGCCAAGGGCGTCTTGGTTCGGAGGGTCAGCTCGGCGACCTCATTGCGCCCGACGACCGCTTGAGACTGCCGGTCGCCGAGGTCCGCCGCATTGACGATCCGATGGATCGCAGCGACCTCGCAGTCCACTTCCTTGGTGGACAACCGGATCTGGTATTTCTTCCCGCATTCGAGGGGGCGCCGACCCAGCCAGAACAAATTGACCCGAAAGGCCGTCGAGACCAGGGGAAGATCCTGGTGATGGGAGGCGAGCTCACCGCGTTCGATAAAGATCTGCTCGTCCAACGTAATGCCAATGGACTCCCCAGCCTGCGCCTCGGTGGCAGGAGGTTCCACGTTGAACCCTTCAAGGCTCTTGACGTTGGCAGTCTTGTTGGAGGGCGAGAACACCAACCGGTCGCCCACTTTCAGCCGGCCGGACGTCAACCGGCCGGTGATGATCCGCCTCGCGTCGAACTTGTAGACGTCCTGAATCGGAAACCGGAGGGGTTTGTCGGTGCGGGCGGTCTCCTTTGTGAACTGTGCCAGGGTCTCGAGGACCGTGGGGCCCCGGTACCAGTCCAGGCGCGGGCTCCGGGTGACGATGTTGTCGCCGGACTTCGCGCTGACCGGCACGACCCGCTCCGGAATCACCTTGAGCTGGGTGAGAAATTCCCGGTACTCCTTTTCAATGGCCTCGAAGAGATCCTGGCGGTACCCTACCAGGTCCATCTTGTTCACGACCACGGCGACCTGCTTGACGCCGAGCATGGAGAGAAGATAGCCGTGCTTTTTGGATTGCTCCCGGACCCCTTCGAGTGCGTCGATCACCAGTAAGGCGGCCTCGGCGCGCGCGGCGCCGCAGATCATGTTCTTCAGGAACTCCTTGTGTCCCGGCGCGTCGATGATGATGTACTGCCGGTCCTGCCAGCTGAAGAAGGTGCGGGCCGTATCGATCGTGATCCCCTGCTCTTGCTCTTCCAAAAAGGCGTCGAAGAGGAAGGCGTATTCGAATTCCTTGCCCTGCTGCCTGCAGATGGCCTGGACTTTCTCGAGCTTGCCCTCGGGCAGGGATCCGGTGTCGGCATAGAGCCGCCCCAGGAGGGTGGACTTGCCGTGGTCCACGTGGCCCACGATGACGATGTTTAAATGCTCCTTGGGAGCCTCTACGGCCTTCTGTTCTGTACCCATAAGTGTCCTACTGGCCCAGGACTGGGGACTGAGTGCTGAGGACTGAGAGGTACGGAATGGGCCCGGTGGAATTTTCCACCTCAGTCCTTGTCGCTCAGCACTGTGGGTTACATGTACCCGTCTTTCCGGAGCAGCTCCATGCCGCGGCCTTCGTCCTGGGCCCGGCCGGCCCGCTCGGAGA
>JBFFYZ010000302.1:0-3411 GCA_041568895.1 Nitrospiraceae bacterium | reverse complement strand
GGTTTGTTCCGCCAAGACGGGTGAGACCAGGCCTACGGCGCAGGCCAGCGTGACCGTGACCACGATGAAAACGATTCGCATTGGGCGGCCCTCCTCTGCTTAGTGGGACCCTGCACCGGATCGCGGTGGTTCCGCCGCGGCATCCAGGACCTGTTTGCTGGTGAGATCAACGACGGCCCAATACTGCGGATCCCCCGTGTCTCCTTTGGAGAAGGTGACCAGCAGGACGCGGTGCCCGTACCCATAATCGCGAAACACCGGGGACCACCCGCCGAACGGCAAGGGGCCTCCCCCTGGCTCCCAGAGGATCGCATGGGGCTGAAGGCCAACGAGCTTGTCCTGAAGGCGCGCATCGGCCTGGGCCAATGCAATCGCATTGTCGATCTCCTCCACTCCCTCGGGCGGGACGAATCCCTCCGGCATAGTGGGAAGCGCAACCAGATCCTCATCCCTCATACACACCACCACCCCCGCGTTGTTCGTGTAGCTGTAGTAGGTCAATTCCACGATGGGCTTGCCGATAGGGCTCACCGGTTTCTGCCCGCCGGCAGGCGGAGAGGCGCAGGGACCCACGGGAGTCTCAAGGAGCTCAACGCTGATCAAGGCGGGATCCTTACCGAGTTTCTCGGCCACCTGCGGCAGGCGTTCGGCGGCCTCTCTGATTCGTTTGATATCAGCGTCCTGGAGAAGAGCCGGCAAGGGCGTCGACGTGGGAGCCGGTCCCGCGGCGGCAACCTGTGGCCGCAATCTCCCCCCGCCTGGAGCTTCGACGAGATTAAACTTCTGGAGGTCAGGAGGCTTGGCCGGCAGGACTTTCTTCTCCACCTCGGTCTCGGGATCCGGGGTTCCGAAATACCCGACCCGGGCCGGCCACAATGAACATCCTCCGGCGGTCGCAAGAGCCGTCACCAAGCTCAGGATCCGCACGGTTTTACTTCTGGTCGGCAGCATGGCTAGGATCTCCTTCGTGGTGTTCGGTGGGACCGGTTCAGTTTCCTGTTCCGGCATACGCCGAACGGAACAAGAAATCAACCCTGTTTTAAGCAGAAATACCACCATTTTGCTGACGGAGCGGCAAGCGGGGGCTGGATCACTGGAACACGTAGAGTTCATGCTCAGGGCTGGTACGCACCATGAGGTGTCCAATAAGAAGGGAGAAAAGTGGACGCCATGTTTTGCTAAAAAAATAGTCCCGACTCCACTTCCAAGCAAGCTCCCTGGCCTCCGAGTTCGGTCTCGAACCACGGGATGGAGACCGGTATTGCCCTCACCTTAGGGGGTCCAGTAGAGTAGGGTTCCCGGTGGAAATCGGCAGGGCGTCAGGAAGGACGGCTGGGGCTCATGCCACCCAAATTTCCGGTTTCGCCAAGGATTTCAGGGGGAGAACCTCGCCTGTCCAGAGGGGAGGGTTCGAACTCTGGATCGGGGAAGGGGCACAGCGTGAGACCAAGATCCGAGCAGGCATTCGAGGGAAGGCCGTTGCCGTTTCCCGGAGCTGTTGACCATGACGGAAGAGTCACGTTCACCTTGTATGCCCCGGGGAAACAGTCCGTCCATGTGGTGGGCGATTTTAACAATTGGCGACCGGATACGGACCCGCTCCAGGAAGTGGATCAGGGGCTGTGGAGTATCGAAAAGGAATTGCCCCGTGGGGCGTTCTCCTATCAGTTCCTCATCAACGGCCAGCAGGTTATTTGCGATCCCTATGCGAGGTACGTGGAGCGGGACCCGGGGGATGCTCCGCGACGGGCGATCGTCAAACCGCGAGAGGACCCGTACGAATGGCAACACGACGCGTGGAGCCGGCCACGGTTTGAGGATTTACTGATTTACGAGCTGCACATTGCCGACTTCACTCCCCAGCGGGACTTCCGTGAAGCCGCCACCCGCCTGGAATACCTCAGAGATCTGGGCATCAATGCGATCGAGCTGATGCCGGTCTTCGCGGTGCAAGAGAATGCGGGATGGGGGTACACCCCGACCTATCTGTTCGCCCCCAACGACGACTACGGCACCCCGAACGAACTGCGTTGGTTCATCGACGAAGCTCATGCTCGGGGAATTGCGGTAATTCTGGACATCGTCCTGGCCCACACAGGGACCCACCATCCCTTTAACCAGATGTACCCCTATGATCAGAGCCCCTGGTATGGTGAGGGACCAGCCGGAGGACATGAATTCGCTCTCCCCCAACTCGATTATTCGAAACCAGCCACGCGGAGTTTTGCCAAAGACGTGCTGGAATATTGGCTCCAGGATTTTCATGTGGACGGATTCCGGTTCGACTACGTCAAAAGTATCGGGGTGACACAGGACGGGCATGGCATTCCCACACTCGTCGCCGTCGCCAGGGCCATCCGTGAACACGTATTCCTCATTGGAGAGCATCTTCCGGAAGACCCCGAGTTGATGGTAGGTGCCGGGCTCAATGGAGCCTGGCATGTCCGGTTCACCTATGCGATGAAAGCTCTGCTGACCCAACGGGAGGTATTCGATTACCGGTGGGAGGACTTCGCGCCGGCGATCAAGACGTTGGATCCCCAGGCGGAGGGCTACGGAAAGAGACCGACCTGCATGGTGAATTATCTAGAAAGCCACGATGAAGAACGCTTGGTATTGGCTCTGAGGCAGAGCGGCTGCGATGAGGTGGCCGCTCGCCGCAGGGCGGCCTTGGGCGCCACCATTTTGTTTACCGCGGTGGGTGCGCCGATGTTGTACCACGGCCAGGCCTGGGGGCAGGATACGCCTCGGAACATGGAGCACAATTACATCGAGTGGGAGCGCTTGGGGACGGCCGGCGGGAAAGGACTCCGTGACCATTACCGTCGGTTGGCCTGGCTCCGGCGGAAACAAGATGCGCTTCGGACCGCCAACTTCATCTTGGATGCGGTCCTGCCCGACCAAAAGTGCGTGGTCTACCATCGCTGGCACGAAGCAGGTGACGAAGTCGTGGTGGCGGCTAATTTCTCAGGGGATCGGCAACGCATCCAGGTCCCATTCCCACAGGACGGGACCTGGAAAGAGTTTTTTACGGATCAGGTTCTCCGCATCACAGGCACCCAAGAGAGAGAAATTGAACCCTGGGCGGCAGAAATCTTCCTCCGGACATCTTAAAATCCAGATCCCACCGAACATCAGGAGCGCGCACCCAAGCAGCAGCCCTGAGGACGTGCTGCGGGAAGTCCCTCCTCAGCCGGACTCAAGGCGTTCTCAGGAGGCAGGGTGGGCGGAAGAGCAAGCTCGAGGGGGAAGCCGGGGAAGAAAACTGGTGAGCCGCCTGGGACTCGAACCCAGGGCCCTCGCCTTAAAAGTTCTGTAGGAGCGATTTTTCAAAGGGCTTGGTTTTGCGATGGTTTCCCCGTTTTTTTCTCTCGCATCGCTATGGTACCGGCTTTCTATAGATTCTACTGG
>JBFFYZ010000301.1:0-3434 GCA_041568895.1 Nitrospiraceae bacterium | reverse complement strand
TTGAACTGCCCCACGGTCTTCCCGCGGTTGCCCCACGCGCAGACGAACGTGCCGTTGCCGTCGAATTTTTGGATGCGGTGATTCCCGCTGTCCACGACGTAGACGTTCCCGAGCGCGTCGCAGGCGACGCCCCAGGGCGCCTTGAATTGCCCGGGGCCGCTCCCCTCCTTGCCCCATTTGGTCAGGAAGCTGCCGCGGGAGTCGAATTTCTGGATGCGGTTATTGCCCTCATCCGCCACAAAGACGTTGCCCACGTAGTCCACCGTCACGCCGCGAGGATAGAAAAAGGCACCGTCAAACCCGCCGTCCCGCCCCCATTTCATCAAGGGCGTGCCATCGGATTTGAACTTCTGGATCCGCGCATTGCTGGTGTCCGTGATGTAGATGTTGCCGTCGCGGTCGGTCGCGACGCCCCAAGGCACGTCGAATTTGCCCATGTCGGCGCCCCGCCAGGCGAAGCCGAACTTGCCCCAGGCATGAGAGCAGTTGCCCTCCGAATCAAATTTCTGAATGCGGTTGTTGCCGCTGTCGGCGATCACCACGTCCCCCTCAGGCAGCGTGGCCAGACCGCGCGGATAGTAGAAGAGGCCTTCGTCCGGACTCGGGTCCCCGCCCCAGCGGGCCAGGAATTTGCCGTCCTTATCGAACTTTTGAATGGAATGATTGTCGGTGTCGGCGACGTAGATGTTGCCGTCCTTGTCCAGCGCGATTCCCGTCGGGGAGCTGAACTCGCCGTCATCCACGCCGGGTTGGCCGATGACCCATTCCACCAAATAGGGAGAGGGGACGGCCATGACCTCCGCCGATTCGGGGCTCTCCCCCTTCGGCGTCACCACCGTCACGACATAGTGATAGCAGGTGCCGTTGGCGAGATCGTCGTGGATGTAGGGAGAACTGGCGCCCTCGATGCAGTTTCCCTTGTCCTTCTTCACGCCGATGACCGGATTGAAATCCGATTCACTGGCGATGGGTCGGGTGAGTTCCGAGTACTTGATCAGGACGCCCTTGGTGGTTTGGTAATAGAGGTTGTAATACATGGCTTCGGGCACCGGATCCCAGGTCACCACGACCCGCCCGTTCCCCGGCTTGGCGACCACGCTGGTTGGGGCCGGAGGGAGTTCTTCCGCCTCCCCCTCAACGCCGGTTTCTCCTGCCCCCCAATCATCCGTGCCTCCCTCAATACGAAGGTCACGAAAATCAGGGCTCATCCCTTTGTCCCACAGCCACTCCATCATGATACCCCTCTTGGTTCTAACCCTACGATAAACGTGGAGTTGTACGGAAAGATTCCAACTGGTTTCAATGACTTAGATCGGTCACTGTAACAAAGCCTATTCAGCCAAGTCAAGACGAGCCGGGAGAGGATCTCCCCTTGGGGCGAGGGAAAACTCCATCCAGTGGAGTTGTTCCCGAACAGGGGTGACCGGGAAGAGCCGGCGGGCAGAAAACGGGGCTTCTCCCGGCCCTATTGTTGCCCCGGAGCCGATCCGTTATGATGCCTCGGTCCTTTCACCGAGCGGACCTTCTCCTTTTCAGCGCATGGCGAAACCGCGACTCTATCTATCCCGACTCCTGCCCGCCGCGGTCATGACGGCCATCCAGGACCGATTTGATCTGGTCGCCCTCCCCCAACCGGCTCCACCCCCCCGCCACGCACTGCTGGAGGGAATTCGGGACGCCGAGGCCGCTATTTGTACCCTGACCGAACGCATTGATCGGGAGGTGATGGAAGCGGCTCCCCGCCTTCGAATCGTGGCCAATTGCGCCGTGGGCTTCAACAACATTGACCTCGAGGCCGCCAAGGCCCGAGGCGTAGCGGTGTCCAACACGCCGGACGTCCTCACCGAGGCCACGGCGGACCTGACCTGGGCGCTCTTGCTGGCCACCGCCCGTCGCATTCCCGAGGGAGATGAGATGGTTCGAAAGGGTGACTGGACCGGTTGGGAACCGACTCAGCTCCTGGGGTTGGATGTGTTCGGGAAGAGCCTCGGGATCGTCGGAATGGGCCGGATCGGCCAGGCCGTCGCCCAACGAGCCACCGGGTTCAACATGACGGTTCGCTACTGCAGTCGTGGCAAATCACCTGGTTCATCCGGTTCATCCCTTGATAGGCGCTGGACCCCAGTGTCCCTGGACGAGCTCCTGGGCCAATCGGACTTTTTCTCCCTGCACGTCCCGCTAACCGACGAGACGCACCATCTGATCGGCGCTCCCGAACTGCGACGCATGCGCCCGACCGCCGTGTTGATCAACACGTCTCGCGGGCCGGTGGTGGATGAGGCCGCCTTAGTGGAGGCCCTGCGGGAAGGCCGGCTGGCCGGCGCGGGGCTGGATGTCTACGAACGGGAGCCGGCTCTGCATCCGGGCCTGCGGGCTCTCCGGCAGGTGGTGATCCTCCCCCACCTGGGATCCGCGACCCTCAGCACCAGAATTCGCATGGGGATGCTGTGCGTGGAGAACGTCCTTGCCGCGCTGGACGGTCGGCCCGTTCCCAACCGGGTCGCCTGAACTCACTGATGAATGCTGAATGATGAGTGCTGATTTTTCCGATTTTCTGCAGACCTCTAGCGTTCATCATTCATCACTCATCGTTCATCGTTGTTCTTAGGAGGTCGGGGGCATGAGGTCGCGGGCCACGTCGTGGATCAGGGCCGCATCGATCCGTTCCTGTTTCCTCAGGTAGGCTTCCAAGAGCGCGTTGTCGCAGAGGGTATTGATCAGCCGGGGCGTGCCTCCGCTGTACTGGCAAATGACCGGGAAGGAATCGGGTGCAAAGAGGGAATTGTTTCCCCCGGCGATGTGCACCCGATAGTTGACGTAAGCTTCGGTGGCGGGGGCGTTCAAGGCGTTCAGCTGGTACCGGATGGCGACCCGTTGCTGGAGGGGCCGGTCAAGGGACAGGACCTTATCCAGCTCCGGCAACCCGAACAGCACGAAGGTCACGGCCTTCCGCCCGCTCATTTCCACATTCAGCAATCCTCGAAAATCTTCCATCAATTCCTGACTCTGAAGCATCTGCGCCTCGTCGATCAGCACCACCGCTTTTTTCCCGGACTCAAAGATCTCCTCGAGGCGCAGGTAGAGCTGGGTCAACAATTCCGTTTTCTTTTCCCCCGGCTCGGGCACCTCCAACTGGAGGGCGATCTTGCGCAACATCCATTCCGAGGGGATCGCCTTATGAATCACGATCAGCAGCGCGGCCTCGTACTCCTCCGATTCCAATTCTTCCAACAGCCGGGTGGCCAGGGTCGTCTTGCCCGTGCCGATATCCCCGACCACCACGGCCAGCCCCTTCATGTTCTCCACCGCGAACTTGAGGCGGACCAGGGCTTCGGCATGCTGCTGGGAATTGAAAAAAAACCGACTGTCGATGGTGATGGAGAAGGGACTCTCTTTTAATCCAAAAAAATCCAGCAGGCTCATAAGGCAGCTCG
>JBFFYZ010000300.1:0-3453 GCA_041568895.1 Nitrospiraceae bacterium | reverse complement strand
TCACCTGGGTGCCGACGAGGTCCGGGTCCGGCTTGCCGTCCACGATCCGGATCCGGTCTGGATCTTCGGCCGCCAACGCCAGGAACCCTTTTCGAACGCGAGCATGGAACCGTCGGGTTTCCCGATCGATCCGGTTGCGTTCGACTCCGTGCTGCCGCTCCTGTTTCCGTCGGCGGGCGAGTCCGATGGTCACGGGGACGTCGAAGAGCAGGGTCAGGTCGGGAGTGAGACCGCCGGTCGCCAACTCGTTCAAGGTTCGGAGCACCTGGAGATCCAGCCCGCGGCCGTAACCCTGATAGGCGAGGGTCGAGTCGAGGAACCGATCGCAGAGGACCACGGCCCCTTCCTGAAGTGCCGGCTCGATCACCTGAGCCACGTGCTGCGAGCGGCAGGCGAGAATCAGTAGGGCCTCGCTGGCGGGGGTCATGCGCTCGTGCCGGCGCTGGGAAGGGGATACTGCCAACAGCAGATGACGGATGTCCTCGGCCAGCGGAGTTCCCCCGGGCTCCCGGGTCTCCACCACCCGATAATTGTCCTCCCGGAGACGCTTGGCCAGCCTCGCGCCTTGGCTGGTTTTGCCGCTGCCCTCGATTCCCTCCAGGGTGATCAACAGTCCCCGGCGCCGCCCCCGTCCGCCCCCCATTTTTCCCCCATAAATCGGTCCCCAAAAACGCGGCCATAGTATTCCAAGTATTTGAAAATAGCAATAAAAGGCTTGCGACCCCCCGGTAAAGCCTGTAGAATTATTGTTTACGGAGAAGGCCCGTGAAAACCCTCAGAGCGTCTCTAAAACGATACTTTTTGACCGGCCTGTTGGTCATCACCCCGATCTGGGGGACCGTCCTGATCCTGAAGGCCCTCTTCCTCACCGTGGACGGCATTTTGGGGGACATGCTGGCCAAGGTGGTGACCCCCGATTACTACGTACCTGGCCTGGGCATTCTGGCCCTCATGCTCCTGATTTTTGCCACCGGCCTGTTTGCCGCCAACTTCATCGGCACGCACATCGTCAAACTCTGGGAGGAACTCCTGCATCGGGTGCCGATCGTCCGGGGAATTTACTCCACCCTGAAGTCCATGATGGACATCCTGTCCTTCAAAGAGCGGGAAAAATATAACCGGGTGGTCTTGATCCAATTTCCAAAGAACGGACATTACTGTTTCGCCTTCGTGACCGGTGTGACCCAGGGCGAGGTCCAGGAAATTTCGCCGGACCCTCTCCTGAATGTCTATGTCCCGACCTCGCCCAATCCCACCTCGGGGTATTTCCTGCTGGTGCCGGAAAAGGAGGTGGTGCCGCTGGATATCAGCGTCGAAGAGGCGATGAAGCTGATTGTCTCCGGCGGCCTGTACGTGCCGGCCCAGCCCATGCACACCACCGCATCCAAAGCCAAAGGCTCGCGGTCCCCTCGTCCGGACCTGGAGGTCCCCATCGCATGATGGAGAAGTTTTTGATCTTGTGATCCGGTGATGTGCTTCCTCAAATGAATCGAGCACCAAATCAGCCAATCGTCAATTCTCCGGTCAAGGGTCTGGGCGCGATTGTCATGGCGGCCGGCCTTGGAAAACGGATGCAGTCCAAGATGGCCAAGGTGCTGCATCGAGTGGCCGGACGGCCCATGGTCCTCTACGCGGTGGAGTTGGCCCAGCGACTGGCGGGGGACGGCGTGGTCGTGGTGGTTGGCCACCAAGGGCGGGAAGTCGCAGCGGTGATCGAAGCGGAGGCCGCGGCCAACCCCGCTCGGACCGGCCAACCGGACCTCCGGGTCCGAGGGAAGGGGCTAACGGCCCACGTCAAGGCCGGCGGTCCGCCGCCCTTGCTCATGGCCGAGCAGGCCCAACGGCTCGGGACCGGGCATGCCGTGATGCAGGCACGGGCGACGTGGCTCCGGGCGCGTGGCGGTCCGGCGACCACCTTTCTCGTCCTCAACGGCGATACCCCCTTGTTGAGGGACGCGACGCTCCGGGAGCTCATCCGCGCGCACCAATCGGAAAAGGCCGCGGTGACGGTGTTGACCGCATTTCTGGAGGACCCGGCCGGCTATGGCCGGGTGGTCCGTGATCCCAAAGGCCGGGTGGTCCGGATCGTGGAGGATCGCGATGCGACGGAGGCCGAATTCGGGCTCCGTGAGGTGAATGTCGGCACGTATCTGGTGGAAGGCGGCTTTCTCTTCGACGCGCTGGACCGGCTCCAGCCGCACAACGCCCAGCGGGAATACTATCTGACGGACCTCGTGGGGGTGGCCGTCGAACGGGGCCTCACCGTGGCGGCGCTGGCGGTGGACAGACCGGAGGAGGGGTTGGGCATCAACAGCCGGCAGCAATTGGCAGCCGCCGAGTCGGTGTTGCTCGGGGAGATCCGGGACCGGTGGATGAACGCCGGGGTCACCCTCCGGGATCCGGCCTCCACGGTGATCGAGGCCGAGGTCCGGATCGGGCGGGACACGGTCCTGCATCCGTCGGTGACGCTCGAAGGGCGCACCACGATCGGCGAGGAGTGCGAGATTCGGTCGGGGACACGGATCTTCGACAGCGCCGTGGGGAATCGGGTGGTAGTGCAGGATCACTGTGTGATCCGCGAGGCTCGGCTGGATGACGAGACCGCTGTGGGCCCCTTTGCCCACCTCCGGCCCGGCACCGTGGTTCGAAAGGGCGCCAAGGTGGGGAACTTCGTCGAGATGAAGAAGGCGGAGCTGGGGGAAGGGTCCAAGGCGAACCATCTGACCTACCTGGGCGATGCGCGGATCGGGCGGGAGGTCAATATCGGGGCCGGGACTATCACCTGCAATTACGACGGGGTCCACAAGCACGAGACCGTGATCGAGGACGGCGTGTTCGTGGGAAGCGACACCCAATTCATCGCACCGGTCACGGTGGGCCGGGGAGCGATGATCGGCGCGGGGTCCACCATCACGGAGGACGTTCCGCCGGATGCCCTGGCGATCTCGCGGGCGACCCAGGTGACCCGTGCGGGCTGGGCGGCCCGCAAGCGGGCCCTACCGGCTGCGCCAAAAACATCGGGCGCCGCCCCGGCCTCGCGGGGCAAAAGCAAAAAAAAGAAAAAGGCCTAAGCGTATGTGCGGGATCATCGGCTATGTCGGCGGTCAGGAGGCGGTGCCCATCCTCATGGATGGCCTGCGTCGCCTGGAATATCGGGGCTATGATTCCTCCGGCGTCGCCGTGCTGCAGAACCGCAAGATCCAGGTGCGGCGGAGCGTGGGGAAGCTGGCCAAGCTCCAACAGGTCCTGGCCGGGAACGGCCTCCGGGGAACGATCGGCTTGGGGCATACGCGGTGGGCGACCCACGGCAAACCCTCTGAAGAGAACGCCCACCCGCACCGTTCCGGCGGGTGCGTGCTGGTCCACAACGGCATCATCGAGAATTATTTGCCCCTCAAACAGCAGCTCCAGAAGGAAGGGTACAAGTTTGACTCCGAGACCGATACGGAAGTG
>JBFFYZ010000299.1:0-3475 GCA_041568895.1 Nitrospiraceae bacterium | reverse complement strand
TGACCATCAGGCCGGAATCCAATTTCATCAACATCGGCGAGCGCACGAACGTCACCGGGTCCCCCCGGTTCGCCAAGGCTGTCCTGAACGGGGACTACGAGACCGGGTTGGCCATCGCCCGCCAACAGGTCGAGGGCGGAGCGCAGCTCATCGACGTGAACATGGACGAGGGCATGCTGGACTCCAAGGAGGCCATGGCGACTTTTCTGCACCTAATCGCCTCCGAGCCGGAGATCGCCCGAGTGCCGATTATGATCGATAGCTCCAATTGGCCGGTGATTGAGGCGGGGTTGAAGTGCGTCCAGGGCAAGTGCGTGGTGAACTCCATCAGCCTCAAAGAAGGCGAAGCGGTGTTTCAAGAGCACGCCCGCTTGGTTCGGCGCTTCGGCGCCGCGGTCGTGGTCATGGCCTTCGACGAAGCGGGGCAGGCCGACACGGTGTCGCGCAAAGTCGAGATCTGCACCCGGGTCTACCGGATCCTGACCGAGTCGGTCGGCTTCCCGCCGCAGGACATTATCTTCGACCCCAATGTCCTGACCGTGGCGACCGGCATCGAGGAGCACAACGCGTACGCCGTGAACTTCCTCGAGGCGACCCGCCAGATCAAGGCGACCCTGCCGCACTGCAAGGTCAGCGGGGGGATCAGCAACATTTCGTTTTCCTTCCGCGGAAACCAGGTCGTCCGGGAGGCCATGCACGCCGCGTTTCTCTACCACGCGATCCGGGCCGGGTTGGACATGGGGATCGTCAATGCGGGCCAATTGGCGGTCTACGAGGAGGTCCCCAAGGATCTGCTGGAGCTGGTGGAGGACGTGCTGCTCAACCGACGTCCGGATGCCACCGAGCGGCTGGTCGCGTACGCGGAGACCGTCAAGCAAAAAGACAAGGTGGCGGTCCAGGACGAGGCCTGGCGGAACGGTCCGGTGGAGGATCGCCTCAGCCACGCCCTAGTGAAAGGAATTGTGGACCACATCGAAGCGGACACGGAAGAAGCGCGAAAAAAGCTCGAGGATCCGCTCCTGGTCATCGAGGGGCCCCTCATGGCGGGCATGAACGTAGTCGGCGATCTCTTCGGCTCCGGCAAGATGTTTTTGCCTCAGGTCGTCAAGAGCGCCCGCGTCATGAAGAAAGCGGTGGTGTATCTCCAGCCCTTCATGGAAGCCAAGAAGCGCGAGGCGGCCAAAAGTCGAGCACAAGGCACGGTGCTGCTGGCCACCGTCAAGGGCGACGTGCACGACATCGGGAAAAACATCGTCGGCGTCGTTCTCGGGTGCAACAACTATGAGGTGATCGACCTTGGGGTCATGGTGCCCTGCGAGACCCTGCTCAAGACGGCCCGGGAGCGGCAGGTGGACCTTATCGGGGTCAGCGGGCTCATCACGCCGTCCCTGGACGAGATGGTCCACGTCGCCCGCGAAATGACCCGAGAAGGGTTTCGGATTCCGTTGCTGATCGGGGGCGCCACGACCAGCAAGGCCCATACGGCGGTGAAAATCGCGCCGGCCTACGAGCATCCGGTCGTGCACGTGCTGGACGCCTCCCGCGCGGTCGGGGTGGTGGGCAGCCTGATCAGCCAGGCGCAGAAGCCCGGCTTTGTGGATCGGGTCAAGCAGGAGCAGGAGCAGATCCGCGAAGCCCATCAGGCCAAGAAGTCCCAGTCCACGCTGGTGACCTTGGAGGAAGCCCGCGCGAACCGGCTGCCCGTGGAGTGGCGGGCCTCGGAGCTTCCGGTGCCGACCCTCCAGGGCCTTCGCGTGTTGGAGGCGTTTCCGCTCGATCGGCTGGTGACATTCATCGATTGGTCGCCGTTCTTTCACACCTGGGAGCTCCGGGGCCGGTATCCCGCGATCTTGGACGATCCCGGAGTCGGGGCCAAGGCGCGGGAATTGTTCGACGACGCCCAGGCCCTGCTCAGGCAGATCGTGGAACGGCACTGGTTGACCGCCCGCGGCGTGTACGGATTCTTCCCGGCCAATAGCGTGGGGGACGATATCGAACTGTACGCGGATGCCGGCCGCCGGCAGAGGCTCATCACCTTCCACACGCTTCGCCAACAGGCGCGTAAGCCCGAGGGACAGCCCAACCTCGCCTTGTCGGACTTCCTCGCGCCGCGGTCCACCGGCCTGGCCGACTACCTGGGCGCCTTTGCGGTGACGTCCGGAATCGGTCTGGAGGCGTTGTGCGGACGCTTTGAGCGGGACCATGACGACTATAGCTCGATCATGGCCAAGGCGCTGGCCGATCGATTGGCCGAGGCCTTCGCGGAGTGCCTCCACAAGCAGGCCCGGGAGGACTGGGGCTATGGTCTTCAGGAGCAACTCAAGGAGGAGGACCTGATTCGGGAACGGTATCGAGGGATTCGCCCGGCACCGGGGTACCCGGCCTGCCCAGACCATACGGAGAAGCGCCTGCTGTTCGATCTGCTTCAGGTCGAAAAAAAGGCGGGGATTACCCTGACCGAATCCTTCGCGATGGTTCCGGCCAGCTCAGTCTGCGGCCTGTATTTCGCCCACCCGGCTGCCAAATATTTTTCGGTTGGGAAGCTCGGCCGGGATCAGGTCTTGGACTACCATCTGCGGAAACAAATGGACCTTCAAACCATCGAGCGGTGGCTCGGTCCCAACCTTGGGTACGAACCCGACGGTGCTTCCGTCGCCTCCGGGGTGTCCTCGGACCGAAAGGGCCCTGCGGCCTGTTCCTGCGGGCAACCCCACCCCGTCCAGCCTTCCTCGTAACCTCCGTTTGCTCGGACCGCGCCGGTCGGAGGCCCCCCTCGCTTCAGGGAGGCACCGCTGTTCTTTGTAGACACCAGATTTGTTACAGAGTCGGGAAAGGTCAGCCGGCGAGAAGAGAATCGGCCTTTGTCACCGGCCAGCGAAACCGCTGGCCGTGCAAGGTTCAGGTTGCGTGATGCGGGAAGATCGTCAGACGGTGGCCAGAGCGGGCTCTGCGGCTGTCCTGGCCACGTTGGCTTTCAGGGCCTCGGCGATCCAATTGAACCGTTCTTCCGCCCAGGCGTTGAACGCGGCCGCGTCGGGAAACACGAGATCCCAGGCCCGAACGGAATCCAACAGCAGCAATTGGTGGGGCTGGTTGCCGCCCGGAAAGTACACCACTAACACGGCGGATTTGCCGATTACGCTCACGTCCGTGAAGATATGGATCATCGAGGAGACGGGGAGGTCAATTTCCCGGCTGGCGGCTTCCACGATCGGGCTGTACATCCGATGCAGGAATTGCCAAATGGCTTCGTAGGGGGCCTTGGCCTCGTGCAGGCGGGGGTTCGGTGCGTCTCCGAACAGATTCCCGGTTACGTATTCCGTCGCATCCCAAGTGGCCATGGACCCACTGGCCACGAGCGACTCACAGATGTACCCAACCCAATTACGCTTCACAGCAGACGACGTCATGGCGCACTCCTTCTCCTTGAGTAAGTTTCGTGTCGAAATGGTCTAGGATCGACGAAGACCGGATT
>JBFFYZ010000298.1:0-3476 GCA_041568895.1 Nitrospiraceae bacterium | reverse complement strand
GCACCGTTCGATCACGGTGACGTGCGCCCCAGCCGCCTCCATCAATTCCTTGGACTTGAATCCGATATTCTGGTCCCGTAAATGGCAAGGGATTTGGTACGTCACCCGTCCCGGACTCATTTGAAAATCCAGGGAAAGTTTCCCGTTCCGCTTCAGGCGCATCAAGTATTCGCAAATATCGAAGGTCCGTTCCGAAAGTCGCGTAACGTCCCCGGCCGGAAGCATCGCGCCATATTCTCGCTTGAACATCAAGCTGCAGCTCGGCACGGGGACCACCACGTCATAGCCGGCATCCAGCCAGGGTGTCAGGGCTTTCAGGTTGGCCCGGGCCGCCTTCTTGATCGCATCGGTATCCCCCACGTCAAAGGACGGCATGCCACAGCACTGTTGATTGGGCAGGACCACCTCGACCCCGTTTTTCTCCAGAACCTGGACCGTCGCCTTGCCGATATCCGTAGCCTGAAAATTCACCAGGCATCCGGCAAACAAGGCGACCTTGCCGTTGGGAAATTCCCGGGGTCCGGACGGACGGCGGCCCCACCATCGAGGAAAGGTCTCGGATTGGAAGGAGAGGACGTGCCGATCCCGGTGAATTCCCACCAGCCGTTCCATGATCGCGCGAATCCACCTCAGGGCCATGGCCCAATTGACCAAAGGGGCCATCAGAGAGCCCAGCCGGCCCACCAAATCGGTGTGGATTAAGAGACGGTCCCGCCATCGGACCCCATGGTCCGATGCCATCTGCTTCTTCCACGCGATCATCAACCGGGGAAAATCGATCTGGTACTGGTGGGGTGGAGTGTACGGACAATGGTTATAGCAAAGCTTGCAGTAATAACATTCGTTGGCGATCCGCTCGAGGTCTCCCGCTTCCAACCGCTGCACGTCGCTTTCATACACGTCCACGCGGTCAAACAGCGTGTTGAAGCTGGGACACAGGTTAAAACAGCGCCGGCAACCCTCACAGACCTCATAGATCCTGAGCGTCTCTTGTTTCAGCTGGGATCGAGCTACCTCTGGAGAGAAAAGATCTATTCCTGCCACGTTCCCTCTCGATCAATCCACGGATCCGGATCGAGCCATTCCCCCCTGGCCGGCACGGCGCCCGGCTGCAACGCCGGGCGCCGGACGGGATGTGATGAACCTGCCTTCCGCTTGGGGAGAGTTAGCCCTGCTTGAGGCTCTCCAGGCCCTTGGTGAAGCGATTGGCATGGGACCGCTCGGCCTTGGCCAGGGTCTCGAACCATTCCGCCAATTCGGCGAACCCCTCGTCTCGTGCCGTCTTCGCCATTCCCGGATACATCTGGGTATATTCGTAGGTTTCCCCTTCAATGGCGGACTTGAGATTCGCATCGGTGTTGCCGATGGGAGTATTGGTGGCCGGATCCCCTACTTCTTTGAGAAAGTCCAAATGACCGAAGGCATGCCCGGTCTCGGCTTCGGAGGTGTCCCGGAACAGTCCGCCGATATCTGGATAGCCTTCAATGTCCGCCCGACGGGCAAAGTAAAGGTACCGCCGATTGGCCTGGGACTCGCCCGCAAAGGCCGACTTCAGGTTTTCGTGACTCTTCGTCCCTTTGAGACCTTTCGCCATGATGTCCTCCCTCCCTTAAAATAACCTCCAATGATGAACCGACTCACTTTCGAGGAACCTGCTGCGCCTTGCTCTGCCCTTCCCGGCAAATTGCACAATACCCGTGGAATTCCACCCGGTGTCCGATGGTCCTGAAACCGTTCCCCAACCGTGGCGACACGGCGAGCCGGTCCAGGGCCCCATCCTCGATGTCCTGGATAGTCCGACACCCCAGGCAGATCAAATGATGATGGAGATTGAGGTTGGCATCGAACCGGGATCGGTCGTGCCAATAATTCACCTCATGGATCAAGCCAGCCTTCCGAAGCGCCCCCAGGGTGTAATACACGGTATTCGGGGACATCATCGGGTACTGGCGCCTGACCTGTCGATGGAGGTCTTCGGCCGTGGGGTGGCTGGAAGTTTCGGCCAACGCGCGATAAATAGCCGCCCGCTGAGGCGTCACCTTTAACCCTCGCTCCCGGAATCGGCGCCGGATCTCGGCCTGGTCTAACTTCAACTCATTCCTCCCTAGGAATGATTCCTATTTACCATATAAAGGGGGTCGAAACCAACCCCCCCTTTTCCAACCGCTCAGTTTTCTGGCTGATGGTACAGGGGGAGTTCGGAGCTCATGTCCGCGAGAGTCTTGTAGGCCTGATCCTTGGAGGACAGCAGGGGGGCGCTCACGGGCCAGCGAATACCCAGAGTCGGATCATTCCAGATGATCCCGCGCTCGTCTTGGGGCGAGTAAAAATCCGTGCATTTATAGACAAACCCGGCAGTCTCGCTCAGGACGCAAAATCCGTGGGCAAAACCGGGAGGGATGTAGAGCTGTCGTTTGTTCTTCGACGAAAGCTGGACCCCCATCCATTTTCCAAAGGTCGGAGACCCTTTGCGGATGTCCACCGCGACGTCAAAAGCCTCGCCCTCCAGCACCATGACCAGTTTTCCCTGAGGCTGCCGGAGCTGGTAATGGAGGCCCCGGAGGGTGCCCCGTACGGAATGGGAGACATTGTCTTGCACAAAGGGACCGGGGATTCCCAGGGCGGCATATCGCTGGGCATGAAAGGTCTCAAAAAACCATCCTCGCGCATCCTCGAAAATATCCGGCTCAACAAGGAGAACCTCTGACAACTCACATTTGACGACCCGCACGGTTCTCGACTCCTGGTAATCTGGCGGCCGAAGGTTCGATTTCGGGAGGGCCCATCTTAGCCTGTTTTGTTCGGAGAGGGAAGGTTGTGGTTTACCTGGAAGGAGGGAATTTGTTAGGTTCCTCCCCTACAAGGTAGACCTCCGGGGAGGGTGGGCCATGACGGGTTCCATTTCTGTCCGATCCCTATACGTGTTGGTAAGCGTTCTGTTGGGGGGATGGCTTGCCGCTTGTGCGCCGACCAGGCCACCGACGTTGGTGGACCTCACCTACTCCTTTGGGGAAGACACGGTCTATTGGCCGACCAACCGTCATTTCCAGTGGGAACGCACCAATTGGGGCCGAACCGAGGGAGGCTATTGGTATGCTTCGGCGAACTTTTCTTCCTCCGAGCATGGTGGCACGCACATGGATGCCCCGATTCATTTTGGGGAGGGGCGACTCACCGTGGACCAAATTCCGATCGCCCAACTGGTCGGCCCCGCGGTCGTGGTGGATGTCCGGGCCCAATGTGCCAAGAACAGAGACTACGAGCTGACCGTCCAAGACCTCTTGGATTGGGAAAGTCGATACGGACGCATGGAGCCCAAGATGTTGGTGCTTTTGCTCACCGGGTGGGGTGACAAATGGCCCGACCGCCGTGACTACTTAGGCAGCCAGTCCCCGGAGGACCCCCACTCCCTTCATTTTCCCGGTTTTTCCCGGGAGGCGGCAGAATTTTTAGTGGGTCATCGGGAGATCCGCGGG
>JBFFYZ010000297.1:0-3481 GCA_041568895.1 Nitrospiraceae bacterium | reverse complement strand
TACCAACCGCCCCCCGAGCCCGCTCTTCCCGTGACCGTGAGGGCCGGCACCGGCATGGCGTGCACGGAGGCTCCGCGGGGCATTCTCTATCATCGGTACGAGGTCGGAGCGGACGGGGTGATCCGGCAGGCGAAAATCGTTCCGCCAACCTCCCAGAACCAGGGACGGATCGAGGAGGACTTGCGGGGATTCGTGCCGCGGGTGCTCGACCGGCCCAACAAGGAAGCGGCGGTGGGATGCGAGCGGGTGATCCGTTGCTATGACCCCTGTATTTCCTGCGCGACCCATTTTTTACGGCTGGAAGTTGAACGGCGGCCCTAGCGTCCATAGGGTCTAGTGCGTCATTGCGACAGACGCTAAAGACGCGGCACGCGATAGACGCGTTGGACGCGATCACCCGGCAGACTCAATCGACGCGATAGACGCAACGACGCAACAGACGCAATCATGGGCCTCATTCGAATTATCGGGCTTGGCAATGTGCTGGCGGGCGATGACGGCGTGGGCATCCTTGCGGCCCGCCGACTCAAGGCGCGCCTGGGGAAGCAACAAGCCGATCTGGTGGAGGTGCAGGTGGAAGTGATCGAGGCGGAGTTGGTCGGGCTGGAGGTGCTGGATCTCATGGAAGGGGCGGACGTCGTCATGCTGGTGGATGCGGCTCGCAGCGGGCATCCACCCGGCACCCTTCACCGATTGGAGGTGTCCAACGGCCCGATCGGGAAGACCCTGTTCCCCCATTCGACCCACGCCTTGAACGCGGTCGACGCCCTGGAACTGGGACGCACGTTAGGCACCCTTCCCCCACGGGTCATCGTGTTCGGGATCGAGGCGGGCACCCTGCGCGCGGGAGAGGCCTTGTCTCCCGAGGTGGCCCGGGCTTTGGAAGGGGTCACCGAGCGTCTGGCCCGGGAGGTGGAACAGGTCGCCCATGCATGAACTCCATCTCATGGATCAGATCGTGAAACTGGTCGAGGGACAGTTGGAGGCGCACCCCGGGGCGCGTCCTACCGTCGTGCGCTTGAAGGTGAGCGCCCTCTCCCATCTACACGGCCACGAGCTGCCGTTTCTCCGCTCCGCCTTTGCCCTGGCCGCTCGCGACACCCCGGCGGAGGACGCGTCCCTGGAGGTGATTTCCGTTCCGGTCCCTGCGGCCTGTCGCTCCTGCGGCGCGCAGGGAGAGGTCAATGGAGAGGTGATGACCTGCCGGACCTGCGGGTCCGGTGACCTGGCTATTGAGGCGGTGCCGGAGGTCGTCCTGCACGAAATGGTGGTGGAAGAATGACGGTCCGGGTGTTGCGACGAGTCCGCCTCGAAATCGAAGGCACCGTTCAGGGTGTCGGGTTCCGTCCCTTTGTCCACCGGCTGGCGAAGGAGCTGGACCTAGGAGGGTGGGTGGCCAACAGCTCCTCGGGCGCGCTCTTGGAAGTGGAGGGGCCCTCCGAGTTGGTGGAGACCTTCGTGCAACGGTTATCGGCTGATGCTCCGGCCGCCGCCCGGGTCGAGGAAGTGACCCTTCGGCCGGTTTCCCTGTCGGGAGAAACCGCCTTTACGATCCGGGCCAGTACAGATGAAACAGACGGCATGGAGCGGCGGCTGGTCATCGCCCCCGACCTGGCCACCTGCGAAGACTGCCTGCGGGAAATGCGCGATACGGGAGACCGGCGCCACCGCTATCCCTTTCTCACTTGCACCCAGTGTGGGCCTCGTTACAGCGTCATCACCGGGATCCCCTATGATCGGTCCCGGACGACGATGGAGGGATTTCCCCTTTGTGCGAGATGTCGTACGGAATATGAGACGGACGCCGACCGGAGGTTTCACGCCGAGTCCGTAGCCTGTCCGCGCTGCGGACCTCAGGTCGTCTTGTGGGATGCCCAGGGTCGGTCCCTGGCAGGCCGCGACGCCGCGGTCCAACAGGCCGGTCAGTTCCTACGGGAGGGACGCATCCTGGCGGTGAAAGGGCTCGGTGGTTTTCAGCTCTGGGTGGACGCCGGCTCGGACTCGGCAGTGATCCGACTGCGGGAACGAAAACGGCGTCCCCACAAACCCTTTGCGCTGTTGTTCCCGTCCCTTGAGGCGGTCCGGGCCGCCTGCGACCTCTCGGGCGAGGAGGAGGCGCTCCTGACCTCGCCCCAAGCGCCGATCCTTTTGCTGCGCCGGAAGACCCCGGCCGGGTTGGCGTCTGCGGTGGCGCCGGATAATCCATTCGTCGGCGCCATGTTGCCCAATCTGCCCCTGCAACACTTGCTGATGGCGGAGCTTGGCGTGCCCATGGTGGCCACGAGCGGGAACCGATCGGAGGAACCTATCGTGACGGACAACCAGGAGGCCCTCACCCGTTTGCAAGACATCGCGGACGCCTTCCTCGTCCATGACCGGCCTATTGCGCGCCCGGTGGACGATTCGGTGGTCCGGGTGATCGAGGGCGAAGGCGTGATCCTGCGGCGAGCGCGAGGCTATGCCCCCCAAGCGGTCCCCGTACCCGGCCCGGTTCCCGTCCCCATTCTTGCTGTCGGCGGGCACCTCAAGAACACGGTGGCCCTCGCTCAGGGCGATCAGGTCGTCTTGAGCCAGCATCTCGGAGATCTCGGCACCGCAGAGAGTGTAATGGCCTTCCGGCGGGCGGTGGACGATCTGCAAACCCTCCTCAATGGTACGCCTCAGCTGATCGCCTGCGATCTCCATCCGGATTACCATTCGACTCGGTTTGCCCACGAGCTTGCGTTGCGCCTGGCGGTGCCGGTGGTGCCGGTGCAGCACCATCACGCCCACGTCGCGGCCTGCATGGCGGAGCACGGGTTGACCGGGGAAGTGCTGGGAGTGGCGTGGGACGGAGCGGGATATGGACCTGATGGAACCCTCTGGGGCGGGGAGTTTCTGATTGCCGGTTATGCAGGATACCGGCGCATGGCCCATCTTCAACCCTTCCGGTTACCCGGAGGGGAACGGGCCATGCGGGAGCCGCGCCGCCTGGCCCTGGCCATGCTCTGGGAAGCGCTGGGACACGACGGCCTCACCATCACCGGGCCTCCTCGCAGAAGCCTGGGACAAGACGTCGACGCCATCTGGACCATGGTACGCCAGGGGGTCGCCTCACCCTGGACCACCGGGATGGGGAGGCTCTTCGACGCGGTGGCCTCCCTGCTGGATATCTGCCAGGTAGCGACCTTCGAGGGACAGGCCGCGATGGCGGTAGAGGCGCTCGCCGAACAATATGAGCGATCTCCCGCTTGCGTGGCTGAGAGGGCCGAGACGCCCTCTGTCATTCCGCTGTTGGAAAAAACAGCCCGGCTGGCGGAGACGCCTTCCGGCTCGGACTGGGTCGCGGATTGGCGGCCGATGATTCGGGACCTGGTTCGGGATCTCCATCGGGGATTTCCGCCAGGCTGCCTCGCCCATCGATTTCATCAGGCGTTGGCCGATTTGGTGGGACAGGCGGCGCAGGTCGCCGGCCTGCCGCGGGTGGTCCTCACCGGAGGGT
>JBFFYZ010000296.1:0-3484 GCA_041568895.1 Nitrospiraceae bacterium | reverse complement strand
GAATCCCGACACCCGGCACTTGATGTGGAAAAATTTTTCCGCCCCCAATTCGCTTCCAAAGCCGGCTTCCGTCACCACGTAATCCGCGCAGCGCAGGGCGATCGCATCGGCCACAATCGAGCTCGTCCCGTGCGCGATGTTTCCGAAGGGCCCCGTATGCACAAAGGCCGGGGTGCCCTCCAAGGTCTGCAGGAGATTCGGGCAGAGGGCTTCTTTCAACAAGGCCGCCATGGCACCGGCACAACGCAGGTCCTCGGCGGTCACCGCCCGGCCGGTCCGGGTCATCCCGACGAGGACGCGGCCGAGGCGGCGTCGCAGGTCGGCCAGATCCGATGCCAGCGCCAGGATCGCCATCACCTCCGAGGCCTCTGTGATGACAAATTGCCCGTGTCTTGCGCCCTCCGCTTCGCCTCCCCCGAGGCGAACCCGTCGCAATCTTCGATCGCTCACACCCATGGCGCGGGGCCAGGTGAGCTGCTCAGGATCCAAGCCCGTAGCGTTGCCGTGAAACAGGTGATTGTCGAGAAAGGCTGACAGCAGGTTGTGACTGGCCGCGACGGCATGCGCATCCCCCGTCAGATGGAGGTTGATCTCCTCCATCGGCACCACCTGGGCTTTTCCACCTCCCGTACCGCCCCCTTTCACCCCAAATACCGGTCCCAGGGAAGGTTGCCGCAGGGTCACCACGGCCGGCCGACCGGCCCGGCAGAGTCCCATGGCCAGTCCGATGGCAATCGTGGTTTTCCCTTCACCAAGCGGGGTTGGATTCATGGCTGTCACCAGGACGTAGCGCCCCAGCGGGCGCGGCGCGAGACGGGTCTGGGCAGCCAACGAGACCTTTGCCTTATGAAGACCGTACGGAATGACCTCTTCGGACCGTAGCCCGAGTTGCTCCCCCACCTCGACGATGGGTCTGGGCACTCCGGGGATTGGCTGGCGGGTCATGCGGGACGAACCTTTTGTTCTGGTGGGCAAACAGCCACACCCGTCAGGAATTCTCTCTTTCACTTTCCACCGTTTATTCTACTCTACTTGATTGGGAGGAAGGGAGGGAGACGGCGTACTATAAAGGCCTTAGGCCAGCCGGATAATTCAGAGAAGGAAGAAGAAGGAAGAGAGAGTGGGTATGCTTTCGAAGGCCTAGTTGAGAATGTACCGCATGGGGTTGACGGATTGGTTCTGAACCTTGACCAGGTAGTGGAGATGGGGCCCGGTCGTATGCCCCGTGCTGCCCACGAACCCGATCACCTCACCCCGCTTCACCCGTTGACCAGTCTTTACCTGGATTTTAGCCAGGTGCCCGTATTGGGTCCTGATACCGTAGCCGTGATCGATGTTGACGACATTCCCCATCCTGGGATCAAACCCCGCTGCGGTCACTTTTCCGGCCGCGGGGGCTTGGACGGGAGTATTGGGTGCGGCCCCGATATCGAGGGCGTCGTGCATGGCGCGCTGTCCGGTGAATGGAGAGATTCTGGGCCCGAACCCTGACGTAATCCAGCCCTTAACGGGCCAGATGGACGGCGTATGCGCCCACCGCTCGGACTTTTCCTGAGCAGCCTGGGTCAAAATCTCCAGGGTCCGTTCCTGGATCACCGCCTCTTTATGTAACCGGTTCAATTCCTGTTTGACCTGGACCGCGAGAACTTGGCCGCCGATGTCCTGATCCTCGGCCCCTACGTCGAACAGATCCAGCTTGGAAGTTTCCAGATTATCCCGTCCCGCCTCGGAAGTCGAGGCCGGACCTTGGCTGGAGTCGGTCTGGGGGAGGGGGGTCTCTTCACCACCCTGGCCATTAAAGAGGTCTTCCGGTTTATGGGCCGTGATGCCCAACATCACCCGGAGGCGCTGATTGACCTCCTGCATGGCTACCAGGCGCCGCTTCAAATTCTCCACCGCTTTTGAGAAGGCGGTGGTCTGTTCGCGTGCGGTCAACACCTCGGTCCGAAGGCCGCGCAGTTCCCACACTTCCCCGGTCCTCATCACGTACATGGACAGGAGCACCACCTGGGCCAGGATCAAACAGCCCGCAACAATCATTGCTCTCCGCAGGAGAGTCTTGGAAAAGGTGAACCGCAACGGGTTCGCCTTCGTCCCCCTGAAGATCACAATAGTGTACGAGTCCTTTGATTCGATCATAACGAACGCTCCCTCAGAAGACCCCTTTCAACAAAATGGCTTTGGATGGCCTTTTCTTAGGGGTCCTACCCTACCAGCATGATTCCCTAATCAAGGCCCCTAGTGTACCCAGGGGGCCATTCCGGGTCAATATTTTTTTCTAAAACCCCCTACTTTTTCTGAGGGTTTTTAGTGACCGCTCGGATCCAGGACAAATACTCAGGCCAGCCCCGGTTAATGGAAATGGCGATAATTTCGGGTACCTGATAGCTGTGCATCCCCTTGACCTGCCTGGCTACCTCGTTAAAAAGGTTGGCGCGGGTCTTCACCAGCAGGAGGACTTCCGGCTCTTCCGTCACCTTCCCTTCCCAACGAAAGATGGACCGAATGTTGGGGAGGACATTGACGCAGGCCGCCAGTTCGGCCTCGACCAGGGCCCGGCCGATCTTGGAGGCTTCTTCCTGGCTGGAGGCGGAGATCAAAACTATGATCTCCCTTGTGGGGGCTCCCGCTCGACGGTTCCCGGGTTTTCCAGCTCGCCTTCTCATCGGCCCGCACGACCATTCTGTGGTGGGCGTCTCTTGCTTGGGCATCCCAGGAGTCTTGATGGAACTCGTCGTGGCAGTATCCATGGGCCAGGCTCTCTTGCGTGGGACTCCCCGCTCCCCCAACCCCTCATGGAACCAGGCGAAACAGTGCGCTCCTGCCCGGCTTCCGATGCAAAATCGAGGCAATATTTATGCCTATAGCTTAGCAAAACCTGCGAAACAGTCATAACTTGTTGATTTTTAAATACTTACTAATATTTTATGGTCCGGAACCCCAAGGTCGGCCTGGATCGGCAAGGTCGGATGGTGTTGCTCTTTAGGTGCAAACCTGGACAGCCTGTGCCAAAAGGGAGTCACTGCCACAGGTGAGGCCTTAGTCCCTACCGGGTGAGGGGGTGGCTCGCCCCAACCCGGAAGCCCAGTGTTCGCCGACCCCGGCATCTGCCCTTTTTCTTTGCCGACTCGCATTCTCCCCGGTCATGGGATGCCTCACGAAAGTCTCCGATCAGCAAGGGGTCTCCGGGTCGCAAGTTGACAGTGTTTTCGACGGCGGCTTATGATGTCTTCTTGTTCGTCTGGCATCCGCTTCTTGTGATGGAGGACAGGTCATGAGCTTCACCATTACCGTTCGCGAATTGAAAGACCGGCTCGATAAAGGGGATAAAATTGTTCTCGTAGATGTGAGGGAGCCTTGGGAATATTCTATGGCGAAGATCGAGGGATCCATTCTGATCCCACTCGGCACCCTCCCCCAGTCCCTGGACCAACTGGACTCGAACTCGGAGATCGTGGCCCACTGCCATCACGGGATGCGGAGT
>JBFFYZ010000295.1:0-3485 GCA_041568895.1 Nitrospiraceae bacterium | reverse complement strand
GAAGCGCCTCGAATCAGCCGAACGGGATCTCGTCTGCAGGAAGGCCATGTCGTGACCGTTGAGCCGGGTTTGTATTATCCGGGCCTGGGGGCGGTGCGGATCGAGGACATGGTGCTCGTCACCCGTGATGGCTGCCGGAACCTGACCAACTTCCCGAAGACGTTCGAATTGGATTGACTGTACGGTGACAAGTGACTGGTGACGCGTGACCAGTTATCAAAGATCAGTTAGAGGCTAACAGCTCACCCCATCACTCGTCACTTGTCACTCGTCACGAATAAATCATGCGCCTGACTTTCACCGTTACCCGCCACAATCCCGAAACGGACCAGCGTCCCCACGCCGAGGAGTATCGGCTGGAAGTCGGTCGGGGCATGACGGTGCTGGACGCGTTGATCCGTATCAGAAACGAGCAGGACGGGAGCCTCTCGTTCCGGTATTCCTGCCGCTCGGCCATCTGCGGCTCCTGCGCCATGGTCATCAACGGGTCTGAAAAGCTGGCGTGCCGCACTTCGGTCCGGCGGGAATTGGAACGGCACGGGCGCATCACGATTGCCCCCTTGCGCAACCTCCCCGTGATCAAGGACCTCGTGGTGGACCTGTCCTCCTTTTGGGGCAAGATTCGCGGCGTGACGCCCTGGCTGCTGCCGGAGGCCTCGGGGGAGCCCGCGCAGTCTCGAGGGCCCAGGTCCTTGCCGCCGGGAGCCGATCAATTCCACAACGTGGATGCCTGTATCATGTGCGGGGCCTGCGTTGCCGCCTGCACCTCCCATGAAGTCTCTCCCGGTTTTCTCGGCCCCGCGGCCTTGGCCAAGGCCGACCGCTTCCTGGCGGACCCCAGGGAGTCCTCCGCCTCCAAGCGGTTCCGGCTGCAGGAGCTCGAACGGGACCATGGAATCTGGGACTGCGTCCGGTGCAACTTCTGCGTCCAAGTGTGCCCCAAGGACGTGAAACCCATGGAGGCCATTATCCGGCTTCGCCGGGCCGCACTGGACTCCGGCCTGGACGCCACAGGCGGGGCCCGCCACATCACCGGCTTCGTGGACCTCGTCCGGCACGAAGGGCGCCTGAACGAAGCCCTCATGCCGCTCAAGATCGTGGGATGGAATCTCGGCCGTCTGCTCCGCGTGCTTCCCCTGGGTGTCCGGATGTTCCTCAAGGGAAAGGTGCCCAATCCGCTGGGTCATCCCATCTCGGGCATCGACCAGGTCCGGTCCATTTTTGCGGCCTTCGGGCGTCGCCCCAAGACCTCATGACCCTCCAGTTTCGCTTTTTGGAAGACATCGCGGTGGCGGATTGTGCCTTCGAAGCCTCCGGTGATTCTCCTGCCGAGCTGTTCCGCGCGGCCGCCCAGGCGCTCATCGCCACGCTCGCCAATCCCGACACGGTTGGATCCTCCTGGCGCCGGGTGGTGGCCCGCCAGGATCCGGAGCTCTCCAGCCTCCTGTTTGACTGGCTGTCGGAGATGGTGTACCTCAAGGATGCCGAAGGGGTGGTGTTCCGGGAGGCCGAGGCGGAGCTCACACGGGATCCCAGCCAGGGGACCTGGCAACTCCGCGGCACCCTCACCGGCGAGCTGATCGATCCCAACCGGCAGGAACTCCGGGCCGATGTGAAAGCCGTGACCAAGCACCTCTACGACGTCCGCCAGGACGGTCCGAGGTGGATCGCCAGGGTAGTGCTGGATATATAGCGACTCCTTGCGGGTCCAAGCCCATGAAGCTGAACACCCATATGACGGTCAATCGGATCAAGGATGAGGTCTGGGAAATTCCCTCGTCCGAAAAGGCCGGCATGGTGGTCCCCGCCAGGATCTATGCGACCGAGCCCATCCTCGAATCCATGGACAGCGGCGTGTTCGAGCAGGTCACGAACGTCGCCTGCCTCCCGGGGATCCGGCGGTACGCCCTCTGCATGCCCGACGGGCATTGGGGATACGGGTTTCCCATCGGAGGGGTGGCGGCCTTCGACTTGCGGGAAGGGGTCATTTCCCCCGGCGGGGTCGGGTACGACGTGAACTGCGGCATGCGGCTAATCCGGACGGACATGACCCTCGCCGAGGTGCAGCCCAAATTGGAGCCGCTCCTCACCGAACTGTTCAAGCTGGTGCCGGCCGGCGTCGGATCCAAGGGATCGGTGCGGGTGAGCCGAGAAGAATTTGCGGAGGTCATGCGGAAAGGCGCCCGCTGGTGCGTGGAGCGGGGTTATGGCTGGGCAGAGGATTTGGCCTCGTTGGAAGAGCAGGGATGCCTCGCCGGAGCCGATCCGTCCAAGGTGACCGATCACGCCGTCGAACGGGGAATCCATCAGTTGGGCACCCTGGGCTCCGGCAACCACTACCTGGAAATACAGGTTGTCTCGAACGACCGGATCTTCGATCCTCGGACCGCGGCCGCGTTCGGAATTACCGGCCACGATCAAATCGTGGTGATGGTCCATTGCGGATCGCGCGGATTCGGCCACCAGGTGGCCAGCGATTATCTCAAGGTCTTCGAGAAGGCCATGCGGAAATACGGCCTCTCGGTCAAAGACCAGCAGTTGGCATGCGCGCCGTTTCAATCCCCCGAGGGGCAGGATTATTTTGCGGCGATGAATTGCGCCGCCAACAGCGCCTTTGCGAACCGCCAGGTGATCACTCACCAGATCCGCGAGGGGTTCCGCCGGGTGTTCGGGCGGTCGGCCGAGGAGCTCGGCATGCAGGTGGTCTATGATGTCGCCCACAACATCGCCAAGGTCGAACGCTATCAGGAAGGGGATCTGTTGGTGCACCGAAAAGGATCCACCCGCGCCTTCGGTCCCGGGAACCCCGACCTGGCGCCCCGGTTTCGAGACACCGGCCAGCCGGTGATCTGTGGGGGCTCCATGGAGACTGGATCCTATCTCCTGGTCGGGACGGAGCAGGCCATGCGGGAGACCTTCGGATCGACCATGCATGGGTCGGGGAGGACCATGTCGAGGGCCCAGGCCAAACGGTCGGTGCGGGGCGAGCAGTTGAAGCAGCAGATGGCGAAGCGCGGCATTCTCGTCAAGGCGGTGTCGATGTCGGGGCTCGCCGAAGAAGCGGGCTTTGCCTACAAGGACATCTCCGAGGTCGTTGAAAGCGTGGATCGGGCCGGGATTACGAAAAAGGTGGCGGAGTTGCGGCCGATCGGAAATATAAAGGGATGAGCGCGGGTGTGGCCGGGCTGACCCGCTCCAGCGCCTCCCGGAGCGACCCTCCCGGGCCTCAGCGGGCGGAACCCTTCTGGAATTCCCTCAGCCACGGTCTGCGACCGTGCTACTTCGGTCAGTTCCAGCTTTCCTTCCCGCTGAGGCCACGGCGGGTGCCCCGCTCCTCCGGCGAATTCCGCTCTCATCCCGGCCACACCCTCTCCCTTTAGGGTTGGAAGTCTCGATCGGCCGGAAATGGGGGAGGGAGTGAAGAAGCGGGGGAGTGATGGAATTGCGGCCGATCGGGAACATCAAGGGATGAGTGGCGCCTGTGG
>JBFFYZ010000294.1:0-3485 GCA_041568895.1 Nitrospiraceae bacterium | reverse complement strand
GCCGGAGCCGCTTTGCTCGGCGGTCTGGTGTACCTCTACTACACCGAGATCAAGCCCGTCGTGATCTTCGGACTGCGGGCCGATTATGCCCGGGCCCTTCCCTATCAAAAGGTTCCCACAGGCATCGACAGCCTGCGGGCGGAATCCTGCGGCTCCTGCCATCGGGAGATCTACGAGGAATGGAAGTCCAGTATCCACGCCCATGCCTACGAGGACCCCTTTTTCCAAGCCTATTGGAAACGGGATAACAACATCTGGGTGTGCCTGAACTGCCATACTCCGCTTGAAAACCAACAACCGACGCTGATCAAGGAAATTCCTCGAGGCCGCGTGGAAAAGGCCGTTCAGGAAAAAAATCCCCACTATGACCCTGAATTCCAGAAAGAAGCCATCACCTGCGCCGCCTGTCACGTGCGGGATGGGGTAATCCTGGGCCCCTTCGATGATTCCGTCGCCCCCCACCCGACCCAATTCGACCCTTCCTTTCGAACGACGCAGGTCTGTTACCGCTGTCATAACGTGGTCTCGGGTCCGGCTCAGTTTTACGAGGTCGGTCCCTGCGGGACCTACGCGGAATACGAGGGCGAATTCTTCATGAAGGAAAAGGGCATGATCTGCCAAAGCTGTCATATGCCCTTGGTGGAGCGGCCGGTGGCGGAAGGAGGACCCATCCGGTTGGGCCGCCGACACCTGTGGCGGGGTGGGCACGATCCTGACATGATCAAACGGGCCGTCGCGGTGCAGGTTCGGGCCGATCCGCCCGTGCCCAAGCCCGGGGAGTTGGTGCGGGTCACCGCCACCTTGATCAATGCCGGGGCCGGGCATAAGATTCCCACCGGCGACCCGGACCGACACCTTACCGTCGAATTTGTGGTACGGGATAAAGCCGGGAAGGTGCTGAAACAACAATCCGAGACCATGGGGCGGTGGATTCTCTGGCAACCCGTCATTCTGGAGGTCCACGACAACCGGCTGCTCCCTTTGGCGAGCCGGGATTATACCTTCGAGTTTCGTATGCCCAAGGGGACCACCCAGATGACCTTGACCACGCGGGTGCGGTACCATATTTTGACCGATGATCAACACGCAATGCTCAGGAACCAGTACGGCCTGACGGGGGACGATCCCTACCGGTTCACCATCTATGAGCGGGAAGTGCCTCTGTCCACCGGCCTGATGGCAGCGCTGAACCAAGACGCTCAGCCTCCACATTCCAGCCTTCCCGGTCTGGGGTGCCAACCCAGCTCCGGGGAACCAGGACACTTGAGGAACAGTTGAGAAGGACCTCGTTGTGAAGCGAGTAGGAGGATTATGACCCATCCATGGCTGATTGATACGGAAACCCTGGATCAGACCCTCGGTCGCCCAGGCTTGGTCATTATTGATGTCCGGGGTAAGGCCGCCTATGCCTTTGGGGGCCACATCCCTGGAGCGGTCCATGCGACCTGGCACGATTTTAGTGATCCCAACGCGGTGGCCAAGGGGTTGTTGGATCCCGACGTCGGGAAGTTGGAGCAGAAAATCAGGGCCCTGGGCATCAACGACGACAGCGACATCGTGATCTACTCCAATCCGTTCGACAATTGGGGGGACGAAGGCCGTATGTTCTGGATGCTGCAGTACCTCGGGCACACCCGCCTGCAGATTCTGGACGGTGGGTGGGTGAAATGGGTGGACGAGAAACGGCGGTACGAGCATGGAGCGGTGAGCCCCAAACCCGGCAACTTCCGTGCCGCTCCCAAGGCCGAGCTGCTGGCCGTGAAAGAGGAGCTGAAGAAGCTGGTCAAGCGTCCCCACCCGGAAACCGTCCTTGCCGACGCGCGGAGCCTGGAGGAATATGCGGGAAAAGAAATGCAGGGGATCCCCAGGCCCGGGCATATCCCCTCCGCCATCAACGTTCCCTGGAACGCGTTTCTCAATGCCGACGCGACCGTGAAAAACTTGGACGTCATTAAAAAGACCCTGGAGGAAAAGGGATTACACCCCGGCCAAGAAGTGGTGTGCTACTGCACGGGGGGCGTGCGGTCGGCTTGGCTGTACTTCGTCCTCCGCATGGCCGGCTATGAACGGGTGCGGAATTATCCGGGGTCCTGGTGGGAGTGGAGCCGCGACTTCGCCGCACCGGTCGAGACCGATGTCAAGCTCCTGCACAAAGTTATTGGCCAGGACGAGGTCCGGCCGTCTTGACACTAGAAAATTCCCCGTGGTACCGTTTTCCTAAGAGGGTTTGCTGGGTCATTCGATCTTAACCGAGGAGGATCGTCCATGCATACGCAGATCAACAAGCCGGGGATGGCGGTGTTGTTTGGCTTTATAGTGGCCCTGCTGGCGCTTCCGTTTTCCTACTCCAATGCGTTCGCGGGGAATAAGCACGTAGGCGAGGCCATTGAGCACGCCAAAGAAGCGGCCGATCATGGGAAGCAGGGACATCCTGATGCGGTCGTCAAGCATGCCGAAACCGCGCTCAAGCATGCCAAAATGGCCCAGAAAGAGGTGATGAATCCTCACCTGGACGAAGGCGTGAAAGAGCTCGAATCGGCGATTGAACACGGGAAGGCCGGCCATGCCGATGTGGCCACCAAGCACGCAGAAAGCGCGGTCATGCATATGTCCGAGGTCAAATAATCACGCGCCAGGTGGCGGGAAGCAGATCGCTCCTGCTGCAGGCTGGCTGCTGGTGAACGGGCAGGGGATACCCTGCCCGTTTTACTTTGAGCGAGAATAGCGTGCGTCCATGCGCGTAGGGTTCTATCAGTTTGAGCCGGTATTCGGAGAGGTCAAGCGGAACCTCGATCGGGTGGCCGATCGCTTGGAGAGCCACGAGTGTGACCTGATGGTGCTGCCTGAGCTCTTTGCCACGGGCTACCAATTCTTGTCGAAAGACGAGGTGGAAACCTTGGCCGAACCGGTTCCCGATGGACCGACCACGGCCCGACTCTGTGAATTGGCGACGCGGCGGTCCATGCATCTGGTTGCCGGTCTTCCGGAACGCTCCGGAGAACGGTTCTACAACTCGGCCGTCTTGGTCGGACCCAAGGGATTTCTGGGAGTCTATCGAAAGGCGCACCTGTTCTTCGAAGAAACGCTGTTCTTTACACCGGGTGACACGGGGTTTGTGGTATGGGATATCGGAGCGGCCCGGGTCGGGATCCTGGTCTGCTTTGACTGGTTCTATCCTGAGGCAGCCAGGACCTTGGCTCTCAGGGGGGCGGACATTCTCTGCCATCCTGCCAACCTGGTCCTTCCCTATTGTCCCGATGCCATGGTGACCCGCTGTCTAGAAAATCGAGTGTTCAGCGTGACCGCCAACCGGATCGGGACCGAAGCACGGGGGCAGAAAAAATCGCTGACCTACATCGGCAACAGCGAGATCGTGGATCCGCGCGGACACATCCTCTACCGGGCGTCCCGAGATCAGGAAGACCTCCATATGGTGGACATCGATCCCCATCAGGCTCGGTCCAAATCCTTGAATCCGTACAATG
>JBFFYZ010000293.1:0-3514 GCA_041568895.1 Nitrospiraceae bacterium | reverse complement strand
TTCTTGGAGGCCTCCGGGCTCTTCAATGCCGGCATCGGGTCGCGGCTTCAACTGGATGGCCGGCGGCGGATGGACGCCTCCATCATGGAGGGCCGCCGGCTTCAAGCCGGGGCGGTTGCGGCGATTCAGCAGGTCCGCCATCCGATCACGGCGGCCCGGTTGGTGATGGAACAGACCGGGCACGTCCTCCTCGTCGGCGAGCAGGCGACGCGGTTCGCCCGCTTCGTTGGACTCGAATGTCAGGCCCCTCCGAGTCCCGCGCAGCAACTGGCGGCCCGTTCCGTTCAGCCCCTCGCGGGCCCGTTGCGACGATCCTGGCGTCTTTACAAGGCCATGCGGCGAGGCCGAACGGGCCGGCGCCTCTCTCCACCCCGCACCTTCGCCCGCCTTCCTGCCGAACGGGAAACCGTGGGCGCCGTCGCGCTGGATCGGTCGGGCCGCTTGGCGGCCGGCGCCTCCACCGGTGGCATCTCGGTCATGCTGCCGGGTCGCGTGGGCGATACGCCATTGATCGGCTGCGGTGTGTACGCGGATGACGAAGCGGGGGCCGTGTCGATGACGGGAATCGGAGAAAGTATCATTCGCCTCGCCGTCGCCAAAGCCATCACGGACCGACTGGCGGCCGGCGCCGGTCCCGGCTCCGCCCTCCGGCAGGTCCTGAACAGCCTGGTGACCCGAATCCACGGCACCGCGGGGGCCCTGGTTCTGGCACCCGACGGCCGCTTCGCCATCCGACACAGCACTTCGCGCATGTGCGGGGGCTACTGGACCGGAAGCGGGTCCCCCGTTATCAGGGACCGCTTCCGGTAGGAATGTGGTGATAGGGTGATCTGGCGATTGATGATTGTGAGGAGTTGAAAAAAGCCGAACGGCAAGGTTATGCTCATATCAGAAGCTCGACCCCCTGTTCCGAAAATCCTACAATGACGAAATTACCAAACCACTAAATGGGCAAATTCCTTTTCCACCTGGCCTTTCCTGCGACCGACCTGGAAGCCGCCAAGCGGTTTTACGTGGACGGCCTTGGCTGTACTCTGGGAAGGGAATCCAAGCGCGCGGTCACCCTGGGGCTCGCGGGCCATCAGTTGGTGGCGCATCTTGCCAAGGAGGCCGGCGCGTCCCAGAAGGGGATCTACCCGCGCCATTTCGGGTTGGTGTTCACGGCCGAGAAGGACTGGCAGGCGCTGGTGGACCGGGCCAAGGAAAAAGGGTTGCGCTTTTTCCAGCAGCCCCGCCGGCGCTACGAGGGCACTCGGATCGAACACCGGACCTTCTTCCTCGAAGACCCCTCCGGCAACCTCCTGGAGTTCAAGCACTACACCCACGACTCGGCCATCTTCGGAGAGCGCGACTTCGCCTCGGTGGGCGATGCGGGAGAAGACCTGGAAGTCGATCCCGGTCCAGAGGCCTGAGAGACGGGGCCTCGCCTGCCCCCCGGGGTGAGCCTCAGTAGTCGAGCCTGAGTCCTCCCATTATGAGCAGCGGCGCGCCCAGGGTCTTCACCGGACCGGTCTGGGTTGCGAGGTAGCGCCGGTCGGTCAGGTTTTCCGCATCCAGAAACAGGCGGGCGGCGCGCCCCAGCTGCTTTTGCACCGATAAGTCCACCACGATAAAGTCCGCGATCGGCTGGCTGTTCACATCGTCCGCAAACTGCCGGGAGAGGTACCGCCCGAGGATCGTGACTTCCACCCACTCCCGGTGGCCCACCGTGAGCCCCAACACCGCCTGGTGGCGGGAGACGTTGGGCACGCGTTTCCCTTCCCGCGTTTTATCCCCCAGGAAACTCTTGATGGCCGAATCGGCGTAAGCGTACCCCGCGGTGACGGTGATCCAGTTCAAAGGCCTGAAGGTCATTTCCACCTCGCTGCCCAGCGTTCGGGTCCGGCCCACATTCCGGCGGCGTGCGCTGAGCGGGCCTTCCGAGATGAACAGAATTTGATCTTTGACCTCATCGTAATGGCCGGTCACGCGCAGGGACAGGCGTCGGTCCGGCAGGAGATCCACCTCCAATTTGGCTTCTCCGCCTGTGAGCCGCTCCGGCGCCAGGCTCTCGTTGGGAAGAAACGAGAATCCGGCGAACCCGAATCCGCGGTACAGCTCGTTCAGCGTAGGGGCCCGGAAGGCCTGGTAGAACGACGCGCCAATCCGTACCTGGTCCGTGAGCCGGTAGTGCACGCCGATTTTCGGATTCAATGCGGTTTCCACGTTGTCCCGGGGTTCGGTGACCGCGCCGGTCACAGACTCGATCCGGCCGTTGAAATTCTTCCACCAGTCGGACCGAAACCCGGTCACCAGGGTGAGACGCTCCGTCGGCCGGGCGATCCATTGGGCGAAGGTGCCCCAGCCGACCTGCTTGCCTTTTGCCAGGCTGCGTCCAGACGGTGCGGTGAACAGCTGTTCCTCTGATTGCGCGAGTATCGCCCGTGCGTCGGTGCCGAGGAGGAGGGTGTGGGACGGCGTTACCTGCAGAGCCCATTGCGCCTGTCCGCCAAAATCATTGCTGGGGATCACTTGGATCCGGTCACGAACCTCTCCCTGACGGACGGTAGGCGCCGGGGTGACCTGGGTGGTCAGGTTGCGAAAGGTTTGCGCCTGGGCAAAGAGTTTGACCTCCCAACGGTCGCCGCGCCTGGTCTCGCCTTCCAGACCCAGCGCTCCGCTCCCGATCGTCCGAGAGGCCAGGCTGAGGGGAGTCCCGAAGTTTCGGTCTTCCCGGAACAGGGTGCCGGCCAGCGTGAGGGTCGTGCGAGGGTCCAGCGCCAGGGAGAGCGTCCCGTTGACCTGTTGGTGACGGGAGTCGTTCGTCCGGTCGACCGGGCCGCGCTGATCCTCCGGCACCGTCACGAAACCGTTGGTGTGATACCAGCGATAGCCCAGCCGAAGACCCACTCGATCCCTGCCGTACTGACCTCCGATGGACTGCTGGTACGTGTTCAGGTTCCCGGCCCGTGACTCCGACCGGAGGGCGGTCCCGGGCCGGGGCCGTTCCGACAGCACGTGCACCACGCCGCCCATGGCCCAGGTCCCATAGAGGTTCGAGCCGCCGCCGGGGACGATTTCGATCCGGTCAATCTGATCGGGAACCAGGCCCCAATTGATCCAGCCCCCGAATCCGTCGTTGAGGGGGACCCCGTCCAACAGGACCAACGCACGGCGGCTCCCGAGCCCGCGAAGGGTCAGGGCTTGGGCGGTCGGATGGTTGTACCGGCTGCTGAGGTTGCTGGGCTGCACGCCGGGGACGGAGCGAAGAAGATCGTCCACCTGCGTACCCGATCGGTAGGGCGTGCGCTGAATCTGCTCGGTGGTCAACAGGGTCGGGGAGGCCGGGATCTGGCTGATGGCCTCCGGGGTGCGGGTGGCTGTCACGACCACCGGTTCGACCAGGACCGTCGATGACACAGGGGAACCCGCCGGTGAGTCCGTCCTGTCCGCCTCTGCCGCCAAGGTCGACGCTGAACAATCCGTCAGGAGCACGATCAGCATCCAGAGTGCGACAATCCGAAAAGACCTCTCC
>JBFFYZ010000292.1:0-3528 GCA_041568895.1 Nitrospiraceae bacterium | reverse complement strand
TCCGGCACGCACATGGCCATCCGGGCCTCCACCAGCACCTTCTCCGCATAGCCGCCCCCGCCCACCAGCGCGAAGACCTTGTTGCCCGGCGCGAAATCTTGCACGGACTCTCCCATCGCTTCGATTTCGCCCGCGACTTCCAGACCCAGGATCTCGGAGTCGCCCGGGGGCGGTGGATACTGCCCCCGCCGCTGGAGGAGGTCGGCCCGGTTCAAGGCGGTGGCGTGCACCCGCACTAACAGTTCAGTCGGACCCGGCTTGGGATCAGGCACCTCCGTGAGCTGGAGCACCTCCGGCCCGCCCGGCTGCGTGAACGTGATGGCCCTCATGGCTTATCCTTGCCCGCCCTCCGGCCGGTCCTTCCCAAACCAGCGCCGGATCACCTTGGCGAGCTTCGCTCTGGTTTTCTCGCGCCGCAGCTGGGCGAATTTCTTCGCCTGCATTTTCGGCATATTCTTAAACGGAGTTTTCTGCTTCATTCGCCTCCTCGACGACGGCTACGGGAACCCCGCTAACAATCGGCCCGCAGGGTTTCCCTCATGTCGAGTGTAGACACTCCCGTCGGCGGTGACAACCCGGAAAAGGACCGGTCCACAAAAAATCGTGGTAGAGGAAAGGCCGGCCAAATCCTGCCTGTCCCGTTCCTCCCCAACCAGGTGAATCCGGCTGTGGCATTCCAGGACCCTTGCAATGGCCTCTCCGGGAAGCTGTGAACTGGTCGTCTCTGACTCCGCCGTTTCACCCGAAAATTCATCCGGTTCACGCGCATGTTCTCTACCGGAGGGTCAAGGCGTCGCGGCACGATTGATGCTAATTTACTAAAAAAAGGGGTGATGACCTTGACCAACCAGCTCAACGCCGACATCGCCAGGCGTCTGAAGGAAACGGCCCTGATTTTGGAGGAACAGGGGGCCAACCCGTTTCGGGTGCAGGCCTACCGGCATGCTGCGGAAACCGTGCAACGGCTGGACCGTCCCGTCGCCGAGATTCTGCATCAAGAAGGCATGGCCGGTCTTCAAAAACTTCCGGCGGTGGGGGAAAGCATCGCACGGGCGATCCGGGATCTGGTCCGCACGGGCCGGCTGCCGATGCTCCAACGTCTGCGAGGAGAAGTGGACCCTCTCGCCCTGTTACGTTCCGTCCCCGGCATTGGGCCTGCCCTTGCCCGGCGCCTCCATGAGGACCTGGGCATCGACACCCTTGAGGCCTTGGAAGCGGCGGCGCACGACGGCCGGCTTCAAGACGTCGCGGGAGTAGGAGAGAAAAAACTGGCCGGGATTATCGATTCCCTGGCCTCCCGGCTGGGACGGGCGAGAGAACGAGGGAATACCCCCACCGTCACGCCGTTTCACGAGCCACCGGTTGCGGAACTCCTGGAGGTGGACCGAGAATACCGGGACAAGACGGAAGGGGGTCGACTCCCCAAGATCGCCCCCCGACGATTCAATCCCAGGCACGAGGCCTGGCTCCCGGTGCTGCATACCCAGCGGGGCGACCGCCACTATACGGCGCTGTTCTCGAACACCGCCAGGGCACATCAGCTCGGGAAGACACGGGATTGGATCATCCTTTATTATGAGGATGGCTCACGGGAACATCAGTGCACGGTGATCACGGCGCAGTGGGGTCCGCTCAAAGGACGCCGTATCGTGCGGGGCCGCGAAGCCGAATGCACGGACTACTACCGGATCGCTGACCAGCCGAAATCTCCGGCCTCACCCACGCGCGCGGCCGGATAGAGCCACACCGCGCCACCAGCCCTGCTCTCAGGGCTCAACCAAAGGAGGATTCCCATGGCGAAGGCTGTGCGTAGGGCCGAGTATTTCAAAGTCGATGCCGCCAACAAGGCCGGAGAAGCCACCAGGATGCTGGACGTCCTTCGTGACGCCGGCGTGAACCTCCTGGCCTTTTCCGGTTTCCCCCGAGGCCGACGCGCCCAGATTGATTTCGTGCCGGCGCGGGCCGCGGCCTTCACCAAAGCCGCCCAAAAGGCCAAATGGAAGATCAAGGGTCCGAAAATGTGTTTCCTCTTTACCGGAGCGGATCGGCCCGGGGCGGTGGACCAGGTCCTCTCCAAGCTTGCCAAGGCCAAGATCAACGTCACCGCGGTCCAAGCGGCCTGCGCCGGAAACGGCCGGTACGGCGCCATCCTCTGGGTCAAGCCCGGCCACGTGAAGAGAGCCGCCCGGGCCCTTGGCGCGTAGACTGTCGCCGGACCGTTGCCGGTAACCAGGCGAGGAGTGCACCCGTGCAGGATGAGGGCGCCATGGCGATCAATCTCCTATCCGTCCCGATTCAGAAACCCGAGGAGGTGAACGTTATTCTCGGGCAGGCTCACTTCATCAAGACCGTGGAGGACCTGCACGAGGCGCTGGTCAACGCCGTGCCCGGCATCGCCTTCGGGCTGGCCTTCTGCGAAGCCTCCGGCCCATGCCTGGTCCGATGGAGCGGGACGGACCCGGAGCTGACGGAACTGGCCCGCACCACCGCCAGGGCCATCGGCGCCGGGCACAGTTTTCTGATTTTCCTGCGGAAAAGTTTTCCGATTAACGTGCTGCCGGCGATCCGGCAGGTCCCGGAGGTCTGCCGGATCTTCTGCGCGACCGCCAACCCCGTAGAAGTCATCCTCTCCGAGTCGGCGCAAGGGCGGGGCATCCTCGGCGTGGTGGACGGCGCCTCCCCGAAGGGCATCGAGCAGGAGGCCGACATCCAAGCCCGCAAAGCACTGCTTCGACAATGGGGCTACAAATTCGGGTAGGGAAGGAACCCGAAAGTTCTTGAAGGCGGTAGTGCCCGAGCCGGGCCGGTCGGAACTCGGTCACCGAGAAGGCTCACGATCGTTTGCGTTGAGGTATCCACGCAGGATATCCCGCCGGGCAACGAGGCCTATCAGCTTGCTCTCCGCATCCACGACCGGAACCCGGATCAGATTGCTGGCCTTCAGCACATGAATTAACGTAGCCACCTCGGTTTCCCGCCTCACCGAATAGGGATTTGGGGACATAATGTCCTGAGCGGTAACCGCGCCCAATGGCTGTCCCTTCTCCAAGATTCCCAGAAGATCGTGCTCGCTGACGATACCGACCAACCGTTGGTTCTGGTCCACAATTGGAACCGACCCGAACCCTTCGATCATCAATGAAGCCAGCACATCGGCTTTGGTATGAGGATGCCCGGTTTGTACCTGTTTTTCCATAAACGCACTCACCGTGCGTTTTCCAAACATCGTTAAAGGAAGCCCCTTGTCTTCTTTAGTCTGCGTCATACTGAATCTCCACAGCAACAGAATGAAACTTCCGCCCTCTCCATCCCTCACCCTTCACTCGATCGATCCTGACACCAGTCTCCGGGCCGCCCTGAGATATCCCCGCTCCTCCAAGACCTTCATGATTTTAGCGGCCGCCGCATCGGGGCTATAGACCGTCGTCTCAATTTCCAGGTCCGGCTTGAGCGGCGCTTCGTACGGATCCTGCAGGCCCGGCACCATGAAGCTTTTCCCTTCAACGCCTTTGCTGTAAATTCCTTTGT
>JBFFYZ010000291.1:0-3537 GCA_041568895.1 Nitrospiraceae bacterium | reverse complement strand
GGGCTCGGAATCGCAGCCGACCTCAATGGAGGCGGTTGCGCGTGGGCGGGTGTATTTCACCGCGTTCGAAATAAGGTTGGCCAACACGAGACGGAGCATGGAAGGGTCCCCGTGGACCACCGGGAGGGCTCCAATAGTCCAGGTGATGTGGCGGTCCTGCGTGTCCTGCTGCATCCCATTGAGAACATCTTTCACGAGTTGGTCCAAAGAAACCCTGGTTTTGTGTAAATCAGCCCGGCCCATGCGGGAGAACACCAACAGATCGTCGATGAGCACACCCATCTGCTTGGCCGAGGTGGCGATGGTCTTGAGGTACCGGAGGCCTTTCTCATCGAGGGAGGAGGCCACGTGTCTGTGCAGCAAATCGACAAACCCATCGATATGGCGGAGGGGGGCACGGAGATCATGGGAAACGGAATAACTGAAGGCCTCCAATTCGGTGTTGGTTTCCGTGAGTTGCGCCGTACGATCAGCCACCCGCTGCTCCAATCCTGCGTTCAGCCGGAGAATTTCTTCTTCCGCGTGCTTTTGCTTGAGGACGAGCGCAGCGATGACCCAGGAGGTTCCCACCGACATTGATCGATTGACCATGCTGATCCAAACCGAGAGGCCCAGAGGCGATAAGAAAAATCCCAGAATGGTAAGCCCCGTCCCAATGACGGCAAACCATAGGGAAGCGAATCGGTGTGGGGCCCAAAAGGTCAGCGCGACCGGAATCGGATACAGCATGGTGACGGCGATTCCCAGGGGAGTCATCAAATCTAAAAGAAAAATGCCGCCGGTCAGGCCGGTCGCGGCTGGAAGGGCCAGATGGGTGGTCCACTTTAGTCTCCTCATGCCTCATCTCCGGAGAGGGTGGTTGTGGGACCGTAGCGCGGACCTCGATCGGTGACCGTGGTTAAGCCGATCCGGCAATTCTCACGGCCGGAGGCAAATTGAGGTTGGGACCACGGGTTTGAAGGTAGGCTCGTCGTCAGCAGGGAAACCGTCACCCAACGGTGCGGAGCCCCCTGAGTTCTCCTGAGAAGACCGTGCATCCGAGTATGGCGGCATGCGCCAAGATCGGCCACATTTTCCATGGCAAGATGACTGTTCGGTGTAAGGAAAAAATAAAGAAAAATTATGGTTAGTACGTAAAAGTAATTTCTTGCAGGAGTTCTGTCAAGGAATCTCGGAAACGGCAGAGCGGTTACTGGAAAGCTTTTCGGATCTCGGCGGCGGTTTTGGCGTCCAGACCTGCGGCCTTGAGCTCCGCGTCGGTCGCCTGGGCCATCCGCTCCAGGCTGCCGAACGTCCGGAGCAGGCGGTTGCGCCGAATCTCGCCCACACCGATGATCTGGTCCAGACGCGAAGACACCAGGGCTTTGCCGCGCAGCTTTCGATGGTAGGACACGGCGAAGCGGTGGGCTTCGTCCCGGATGCGTTGAAGGAGGTGGGTGGCCGGAGAGGATGGGGACAGGAGGATGGGATTTTTGCGGCCCGGCATGAAAATCCGCTCGTCTTTTTCGCCCCGCGCCTTGGCCAATCCGATGACGGGAATGTCCGCATGGCCGGCCTGTTTGAGGCCTTCCATCGCGGCGGCCAACTGGCCCAAGCCGCCGTCGATCAGAATCAGGTCGGGAAGGGGCAAGTTTTCGGCTTCCCGGTAACGACGGAGAATCGTCTCCTGCATGCTGGCGAAGTCGTTGGCACCCGTCACGGTCTTGATGCGGAATTTGCGGTAGTCGGACTTCTTCGCCTGGCCCTCCGCCCACACGACGAGAGACGCCACGGAGTGATCGCCCATCGTGTTGGAGATATCGAAGCCTTCGATGCGTTGCGGGGTTTTCTCAAGGCGAAGCAGCCGGCGCAGTTCCTCCGCGGCTTTGCGATCCGTTTCTTCGCTCCGGACGTGATCGGCCAGGGCTGCCGCGGCGTTTTCCTCCGCCAGCCGGACCAGCTGGTGCTTGGCCCCGCGTTCCGGTGCGATGAGGCGCACGGGTTCCCCTTTTTTCTCCGACAACCAGGTCTCGATCAGTTGGCGTTCGGCCAACGCGGTGGGAACCAGCAGTTCCTTCGGAGGCAGCATCTCCTTGTTGTAGAACTGCTCGATAGCCGAGTGAACCAGTTCCTCATCCGACGCCTCGGCCGCCTCGGCCCAGAAGAAATCCTTGCGACCGATGAGGAGTCCCCCCCGGACGAAGAGCATCTGGAGATCCACCGCAGTGCCTTGCGCCGAGCCTGCTCGGGCCAACCCGATGACGTCCTGATCGATGCCGGTGGTCTGGGCCACCCGTTGCTTTTCGAGCGTCCGCTCCACCTTGAACAGACGGTCGCGGAGCCGGGCCGCTTCTTCGAAGTCCTCCCGTTCGGCGGCGGCGTCCATGGCCTGGCGGAGGCTCTCCAGCAGTTCGGTGGACCGGCCCTCCAAAAACATGCGGACCTGTCTGACGATCTGATGGTATTCATCGCGGGATTGGTTGCCGATGCAGGGGGCCATGCAGCGTTTGATCTCGAACTCGATACAGGCCCGCTCCGCCTTTCCATCGATTTCGATCTCACAAGTCGCCAGCGGGAACACCTTGCGGATGACTTTGAGCGTTTCCCGGAGGGCTCCGGCCGGGGTGTAGGGCCCATAGTAGAGGGCCCCGTCCTTCTGCACCCTCCGGACGATTGAGAGGCGGGGAAAATTCTCCTTGATGGGAAACCGCAAATACGGGTAGTGCTTGTCGTCGCGCAGGACCACATTGAATCGGGGGCGGTGCCGCTTGATGAGGTTGCTCTCCAGGATCAGGGCTTCCAGTTCGGACCGGGTCACGATGGTTTCGAGATCGGTCACGAGGCTGACCAGGAGTGAGTTCTTGGGCTGGTGGTCCGTGCCCTTCTGAAAATAGGTTCGGACGCGGTCGGCCAGGAGGCGGGCCTTGCCGATGTACAAAATCTCCCCCTTGGCGCCTTTAAACAGATAGACGCCTGGTTGTTCCGGAAGATGCTCAAGTTTGCTTTGAAGTTTTTCAGAAGCGGGCATGGTCTGATTCTACGGTGCCGATAAAGCAGGGGCAAGGGGCTCTAACGCATTGCTTATAGCCTCTCGCCCATAGCCCCTTGCCTGAGTTTGTCAGACGATGGCCACTCCCGGCGGGCGCTCGATCAGCTCGATCTCGTAGCCGTCCGGCGCGTCGATAAAGATGAAGCGGCTGCCGGAGGAGGAGGTGGTGGGGCCGTCTGTGATCTTGACCTGCTTGGCTGTGAGGTCCCGGATGGTCTGATCAAGGTTGTCCACCTGAAACGCCAAGTGGACGAGATCCTCCTGGACCGTGACCTGCCCGCTGGCGGGAAAGCTGCACAGCTCGATCAACTCTTCGCTGTTGGGGACGGCCAGGAAGGCGAGTTGAGAGCCTCGTGGGGAGGTCTTTCGCTCGACGACCTCAAGGCCCAGGATCTCCGTGTAGAACTTGATCGTCTGTGCCATGTCGCTCACCCGCATCCGCGTATGAAGAAGTTTTTTCACTTTCATGGCTTCCTCTAGGAGAACCCGTTAATCGTCATTCGTCAATC
>JBFFYZ010000290.1:0-3541 GCA_041568895.1 Nitrospiraceae bacterium | reverse complement strand
GGAAACCTTGGCCGATCTTGGGTACAAATACGTGTACAACGTCCGGGGGAGCATGAACGCGTGGGTCGCCGCCGGGTATCCGATCCAGCCTCCTCCAGCGGGACATCGCTAAATAGTGATGAACGCTGAATGGAAGAGGGCTGCAATTCATCGTTCAGGGGACCCGTTGCTCCCAGAAATGCAACGGGTCCCCGGCGTTCCGCGTTGGGGTGATTCATCATTCCGCGCTCATCATGATCACCGCGGCAGGATGCCAATGACCGACGGGAGCCGAATGTGGGGCGTCCCGCCCCCGGTGACGAAACCCTGCCACAGGAACGACTCCTCGGATCCCCGATGGGCCGCCACCAACTCCCCGCCGACCAGCAAATCTGAGGAGGCCCCCCCGTCCATGGCCATGGCCTGATGAATGAGAGGGAAGCCCTTCTTGAGGCAGTCCGCCAGCTCCCAGAGCCCCACCGCTTCCGTGGTCTTCATCACAAAAATGGCGTCGCCCGACCGCCCTTCGGCCACGACGGTTTGGTGGGCCCGCTGGCCGCTTTGACGCACGCGCGGTCGACCCGTACCGTCCAGGAGCATCAAGGACTGGGCGACTTCCCGGTACACCGGTTTCTGGTCGGAAAAGGACTCGGCCGCCAGGTCCACGACCCGCGCCTTTCGCATGCCCGGCACAACCGGTTCCGCCACGAACAGGCCCTTCCAGTGCGGATGCTGTTTGGATCCCAACGACCGCCCGTTTTTAAACAGCAGGCCGAGGTACGAATAGTCTTCGCGAAACAACCCGGCATTGAACAGGACGCTCGCCCCCGTTTGCCCCTGCCAATCCTGAATGGTCAGGGGAGCGGGCAGCCCTTCATCCTGATAGTGGTAGACGGCAAAACGGAATCGCTCGGGATCGACTTTGAGCACCACGAAAGGGGCCACCTGGTAGTCGCACAGGGGGCCCGGTTTCCAGACCGCCATCTCCAGCCCGTTGGCAAGGCTCTTCCAGGACAGCTCCTCGGCTTCCACGAGTCCGGGACCGGTGAAGCAGCACAGGAGGGCCAGGGCGCTCCACCATCCTCGATTGGGGCCTCGACCGGAGGCGCTATGTGGTCCCATCAGTTTGGATCCTCCGACCAACAAGGTGGAGCCCGAGTATAAAAAAGCGAAGGGCCTCGGTCAATTGAAGGCGTGGGAGGACCGGAGGCCCAGACCACAGGGCCGTCAGGTGGCCACCGGGACCCGTCGGCGAGCCTGTTGGATAGAGGCCCGTTTCTTGACTGAGGGGGGACCTCACGGTATCGTGCCACAGCGTAACACCCGGCTAGCCAGACGGGGCTTGCAATGGGCCTCGCGACGATACTCCCGACTTTCCTCCTATGGAACAACTCAAAACCTATTTACTGAAGAATTTTGAGCAGGCCTTCGTCCTGCTCACCCTGATGGCCACTGTTTCGATCAACTATTTCATCCCTCAAAAAATCGCCTTTTTGAACTTCTATTTTCTCCCCATCATCCTGGGCGGGTATTACCTCGGTCGCCGCAAGGCCGTCCTCGGCGCCCTGTTGTGCGTGTTGGTGGTGGGCCTTTACGTCGGGCTCGACCCGGAATCCTTTCAGGCCGGCACCTCCATCCTCGACGTGTCCCTCCACGTCACGATTTGGGGAGGATTTCTCATTCTGGCCGGGGCGGTGGTCGGCAAACTGCACGAGAAGCTGACGGCAGAGATCGAAGTGGGGCACAACCTGAACCAGGAACTGGAACGCCACGAGATTGAGCTTCGGGAGGCCAACGCCACCCTGAAGGACTACAGCACAAATCTAGAAGCCAAGGTAAAGGAACGCACCGACGAATTGGAACAGTCCAAACAGGCCGTCGAGACACTGAAGGCCAAGGTGGAAGAAGCCCTGTACACCACGATGGATTCCTCCGTCGTCAAGCTGATGATCGAGGGCCGCCTCCGCAACGAGAAACGGAACGTGAGCATCCTGTTCTCGGACCTGGTCGGTTTCACGGCCTATTCCGAAGACCATCCGCCTGAAATTGTGATCCGGGATCTGAACCGCTACCTGAATGCCATCGAACCCATTCTTCTGGGGTATCGCGGCCATATCGACAAATACCTGGGCGACGGTATTCTTTGCGAATTCGGCGCGCCCTTGGACTATGAGACCTATCGCCTGCTCGGGGTGTTGGCCGGAATCAAGATGCAGGAGAAGATGGCGGCCGGCCACTTCCCGTGGGAAATGCGGGTGGGGATCGGGTCAGGGTCCACCATCACCGGCCTGATCGGCTCCAAACGACAGACCTACACGGCGATCGGCGACGTCGTGAACATGGCCGCCAGGCTGCAGGTGGCCTGTACGCCGGGAAAAGTTCTGATCGACCGGTTCACCTATGAAGGCGTGGAACCCTTTATCGAGGGCCGGCGATTACGCGACCTCTCCACACGGGAGACCCTGGATGCCGAGAAAGAACGCCAACTGGAGACCCTGCATGAAAAGTTGAACCAGCAGGCGGACGACGCGGGGCTCCATTTCGAGATCGGGCGCGTCCACCTGGAACTGAACGAGGTGCCGGAGGCCTTCTCCTATTTCGAGCGGGCTCTGCGCCTGGACCCCAATAACATGGGCATCAAGGTGGCCTACGCCGACGCCGGCATGAAGCTCAAGGAGGCGGAGAAAATCAGCGTCAGGGGAAAACGAAACCGGGTCGAGGCCTTCGAGGTGGTGGGGCTCAAGAATCCCCTGGACAACCCGAACAAGTTCCCCCAGCGGTTCATCGACGAACACCGACATGTCCTCGGCCTGATTCCCATTCCCGACGACGTGATCCTGCCGGTGGAAGCCCTGGACGCCAGCATCGGACATTCCAAAGTGGTGGCCGCTATCTCCTTTGCCTTGGCCGGCGCCTCCCGGCTAACCGATACGGAAAAGCTCGACGTGCTTCAAGCCGCCTTCCTGGCCGACATCGGCAAGCAGGCCGTCCCCTATCATCTCCTGAATCGACCCGGCGGCCTGAGCACGGGGGAGTTGGACCTCGTCAAGATGCATCCGATGGAAGGGTCCAAAATCCTCCGGAACATGGGGTACGACCACGAGGCCATGATCAAAATGGTGCTTCATAGCCACGAGAACTTCAACGGCTCCGGGTTTCCCGACGGGCTGTCCAAAGACCAAATCCCCCTGGGAGCCCGCATCATCGCCGTGGCGGACGCCTATAACGCCCTGACCTCCTGGCGGCCCTATCGGGACCCCTGGGACCGTCTGGCGGCGTTGGACGAGATTCGGCGCGGGGTCGGGAAAGGCATGTACGATCCCAAGATCGTGGAGTCCCTGGTCACCTTAATGACCTGACCCCCTCCGGCTGCCCTTTGTCTCCTTTTCTCCGCATGTCCCACCGATCGGAACCCTTTCGCAAGGACCCGAGAAAGCAACTCATAGAGGATTCCGGAGAGGCCGGACTGGACTGCTTCCGCTCACACCCATTGCACGAAGCTGGACCAGGCAATGGGTACCCGGCCGTTTTGGTCCGCAGTAAGCCTCGTCTTCGCTTGGCT
>JBFFYZ010000289.1:0-3541 GCA_041568895.1 Nitrospiraceae bacterium | reverse complement strand
GCTTGAGACCGGGAATTTCATTATCCAAAAAGTTATAGGCCAGCACCCGGTGGGACTCGATCATGTGCGGAATGATGTCGCGACCGAAATCGTGGGACCCCTGGCGGGTGGCGTCCCGATCCAGGGCCTCCGAGAGGACCTCGAAGTTGAAGATGTAGTTTCCCATGGAGGAAAAGGCCTGCTCGGGATCGTTGGGCATGGGCTTCGGCTGCTTGGGTTTTTCATCGAATCCGACAATCCGGTGGTCCCGGCTGGCCTCGATGATACCGAAGCCTTTCGCCGCGTGCAGGGGGACCGGAATGGCGGCCACGGTCACATCGGCGTGACGCGACTGGTGAAATCGGACCATGTGGGTGACATCCATCCGGTACACGTGGTCGGCCCCGAATACGGCCACTAGATCGGGGGCGAAGTCACGGATAATATTCATGTTCTGGTACACCGCGTCGGCGGTGCCTTCGTACCAGCCGCCCCGGGCTTTCATTTGGGGAGGGACCACCGTGATGAAATTTTGCTTGATCCGCCCGCCGATCCGCCAGGCATTGCGCAAGTGCTCGATCAGGGATTGGGACCGGTACTGTACGAGCACATACATAGCCAGCATGTCCGAGTTCAAAAAGTTGCTCAGCACGAAGTCCACGATGCGGTATTTGCCCCCGAACGGGACGGCCGGTTTGCTCCGGAGCTCGGTTAAGGGCATGAGCCGTTCGCCTTTGCCTCCGGCCATGATGATGGCAAGCACCCGTTGTTTGCGTCGTCGTTCCACCATGAGCAGGATCTCCCAGAATGCGTTAGAGAATAGCCTGAATACTACGCTCCAGTTGGGCCTGGATGTCTTCCCGGCGGCGCTTGAAGTCCCCGGTGGTATCGAACAGCAAGTGGTAGGTCAACAGCCCTGAGGTATAGGCCGACACGGCCATCGCGAGCTCCCGGGCCCACGCACTTGGGTTGTTCTTGGGAATTCCGACCTGGCTCAAAATCTCTCCCAAACGGTCCAGGTAACTGTCATAGACATCGCGGAGGCCCTTGACGGGCCCGCTGGTGAGCTGGAGCAGCCCTCGCACCTGGTGGAACAGGAGAAGGTACTCGGGATTCTCCAGGTAGAAGTCCAACTGCGCCTCGACTGCCTTGCTGAGGACCTTCGGGCCCGGTGACACCACCTGCACTGCCTCAGCGATCCTGGTGAGCAGGGCGTTCAACCCCTCCTGGAGCAGAGCCTGCAGGAGCGCTTCCTTGGTCTCGAAGTATTGGTAAAAGGTGCCCTTGCCGATGTCCGCTTGCTCGGTAATGTCCTCGATCTTGGTCCAATAGATACCCTTCTCGTAGAACAGTCCGAGGGCGACCTCGATCAAGACCCGCCGGGTCTTCTCCTTTCTTCGCTCCACACGACTCAGAGGGGTTTTTAACATAGACCACTCCTCCCGCTAAAGGGGCCATTCGTGTTCAGGAATGGCATCGAGGTCGGGCGTCCGAGAGACTCCCCAAAATACCCTGGCTTACGAAGACCGGACTTTCCACGAGCTGATCGGGATCAGCTGACCAGCCGCTTCCCACGATCAATGACGTCTTCCACCTTGCCTTTGGCCTCGTCCGCCAACTGGCTGGCTCGATCGCCTAGGTCCTCCACCACGTCGTCCACGAAATTCCTGATTTGACGGCGGGTGCGGGCTCCTGATTGAGGAGCGAGGAGCAATCCCGCCGCGGCTCCGGCGAGGATCCCTGTGGCAAAACCCAGAATACCGAATAAGACACAACGAGTTCCGTTGTCCATGACACATCCCTCCTTCTGCAAAAGCCGGTTCGAAGGCGAGGACCCTTTTTCGCAGATCCTTCAGCACCCTTCCGGTCTAGATGGTAGGCTTTGTCAAATTGCACGTGAATGAACACATAGTCGTAACTGACCAGGTAGTCATTTATACGCCTGGAGAGGGGCCTTGTCAATAAGGTTCTGAGGCGAATTTCAGTAGAAATGCTGGTGTTTTACTCGGTGGGATAGAAACGCATAAGCTAATGAATTTATGGTTGATTCATCCATGAAGACCTTTATTTTGAAGGGGACAACTTGACAGCAGGTCGCCGTAATTTTTTGTCCGAACCGGCACGACGAGGGGCGGCTTCTTCCCGATTCGGACTTTTCGAGCTTGGTGGACCCTGGAATCGGCTCCTAGGAGACCTCGCAGACGGAATTAAAGTCCCCTTGGTCGTTGGGCAAGCGGTTGGGATTGCCCGGATCCTCCTGCCACTGATCTCCGTTGATCACGAACTTGTAATGATAGCTACCGGGTTTCAGGGAGAGGGTCACAGTCCAGGTTCCCTCGGGATTTCTCGTTAACGGGTTCGCCTGACCGTCCCAGTTGTTGAAGCTTCCCGCGATGGTGACCGACCTCGCGTCCGGCGCGTGGAAATAAAAGGAGATGGATTTCGACTTAGAGGGGGCCGGTTTCTCTTTTGTCGTTTTGGCTAAGGTCTTTGCCGGGGATTTTCGATCACCTTTTTTCCCTGCCATGGTGTCTCCTCCTTCTCATCATCGCGTGGGCACCGTAGGCGTGCCACCGTAGGCTTGCAAGGATGGGTGCCATCCAGTTCAGGCTCATGCGATGGTCCGCCGGATGGATGCAGGACCGTACGCTTACGGTGGAGTCCTCTTGGGAGGACTCTCCGGTGTGGTCGTAGCGGCTGCCGAAGGTTTTCTGTCGTCCGCGCGACCCGGCTCGAGTTTTTCGACCCGACGAATGACCGGGTTGTTCACAAAGGGTTCATACTGTCCCAACGCCAACGACAACTTGTCCTCGGTCTGGACCAGCAGGTCGATATCGGCCACCTTTTCGGTGAAGGTGACCAGGACCCCGCCTTCCGCGGTTCGCAGCGTCACCAGCAGACGGTCCGGTTCGCGTTGCTTGGCGACCACCGTTCCCTCGACGGTCGTGGTGGGGCCTAACATCGCAGGCAGGTACGGACCCGCAAAGCGAGGAGCCAAGATGGTCCCGCCGATGCCGAGGGCCAATCCAACCAGAAAGAGCACCCAGTATTTCATGGATGGGACTCCCTGTTGGACTGCTCACCGTGAACCGGTTCGCCCGGGTGATCTTCTTGGTGGGAGCCGGGAGCATCCGGCGGGCGGTTCGCGCTGTCTTTCCCCCGCACCAATTGCTCGAGGCGGCCCAACGCCTCGGCGGTTTTTTCCCTCATGGCTCCGCCGACCGCTTCGGTCTTTGTTCCCAACGTTCCAAGCTGCCGTTTGACGTCGGTGCCCAGCGCATCGACTTGGTTCCGTATGTCTTGAATGCCACCGGTACGTTTTAGGGCGAACATTGCCATGCCCAACGCAATCACTGAAAGAATCAACGCCAGAATGTCCATCTCCGCCTCCTCGGTTGCTCCGGTTTCAGCCGGATCCAGTCTGTGTGCCGCGCCACCGGTTTGATCTTGCCTGACCTTGATCTGCTCGATGTCCGACGGAACCGGCCGCTCCCTCTTGACCGCTCCAGGATGACTGGACCCATTTCAAATCAAATCGGTCGGGCATGCAAGCGCTTTTTCT
>JBFFYZ010000288.1:0-3542 GCA_041568895.1 Nitrospiraceae bacterium | reverse complement strand
GGAAATGATGGAGGATGGCGAACGGCTGGAAGTGTGGCTGGACGCCGGAGATCCCATCAAGAACGTGCCCATGAGCCTGCGGAACGACGGGCACCAGATTTTGGTCGAAGAACCGTTGGAGCCTGAAGCGAACCATTACAAAGTTTTGGTCCAGAAAGTGGAAGGGTAAGGATTTTCGGGTCCTGTCGGCGACCATCCCGTCCGTCCTCGCACCCCGCCCGGTGTGGGGACCCCGCTGCGGGCGGACGGGAACCCTGATCGCCGCCACCCAAAAATCCTAAGAAGTGGTAGAAAAAAAAGGAATCCCTCGTCCATTCTTTCCATCCGAGGCACCAAGATAAGGGATGGGCGAGGCCGGAAGGGCGGATGGGCGCCTTGATCACCAGGGCCCGAAGATCCTCGTTAGAAAGTTAAATAAATGGGAACCGAGCAGACACAGAGCCGGCCATCGGACGACGCGTTGAAGGCGTTGAGCGACGGCTTCGAAAGGAAGCCGCCCCAGGAGGTCCTGGCCTACGCGTTGTCCCACTACCATCCAAAGATTGTCCTGGCCTGCAGCTTCGGCGCCGAAGACGTCGCGCTGCTGGACATGATTCATCGGATCAATCCGGAGGTGTCACTTTTCTATCTGGATACGGATTTCCTGTTTCCGGAAACTCATGAGGTGCGCGAACGCCTGGTGGCCAGGTACGCGCTGAAGCCGGCGCAGGTCATTCAGGTCAAGTCGCAGTTCACCCCAGAGGAACAGGCGGCCCGGTACGGGGACGCTCTCTGGGCCCGGGACCCGGACCAGTGCTGCCACCTCCGCAAGGTGGAACCTTTGACCCGGGTCCTCAAAGACTACGAGGCTTGGATCACCGGCATCCGGCGCGACCAGACCCCAACCCGGGCCAATGCCGGCCTGGTCGAATGGGACCCGAACTTTCACCTGGTGAAGTTCAATCCTCTGGCAACCTGGACGGCTGAAGAGGTGTGGACCTACATTCGGGCGAATCAGGTTCCCTACAACGTCCTGCACGAGCGTAACTACCCCAGCATCGGATGCACCCACTGCACCGCACCGGTTCTGCCTGGGGAGGATCCGCGGTCAGGCCGGTGGTTAAATCTCGGAAAAACCGAGTGCGGGTTACATAAATAAGTGTTTCCATTGGCTCACTGATTTATGAGGCCGCCTTCTAGAGAGGCATTCGGCAATGAGTCAATGATTCCATATTTCGACATGCAACAGTTTATTGCCAAAATCGGAAAGGGCCAGAAGGCCTCCAAAGATCTCACCTGGGAAGAGGCCAAGCAGGCCATGCGACTCCTCGTCGAGGGGAAGGCCTCCCAGGCCCAGGTAGGAGCCTTTCTGCTCGCCATGCGGATCAAGATGGAGTCGGTGACCGAACTGGCCGCCTTTACCGCGGTCGCCCGCGAATACGTGCCCCCCTTGTCCGTGCCCGCTTCGCTGCCCTTGGTGGATCTGCCGACATACGCGGGCAAGCAGGATACCTTCCACGGCCTGGTCGGCGCGGCCCTCGTCGCCGCGGCCGGGGGAGCCGCGATCCTGATGCATGGGGCCGACACCGTACCCGGCCGTCCCGGCGTGGCGCCGGTGCTGGGCGCCCTCGGGATCCCGGTCGACTTGGATTCCAAACGCGCGGCCGACATGGTCGCGACCAAAGGCTTCGCCTACCTGGACCTCGCCCTCTATCATCCGCCGGTGAGCCGGTACTTGGACATGCGCCGCGAATTGGGGGTCCGGAGCTTTTTCCACCCGGTCGCCAAGATGCTGAATCCGGCCCGCGCCAAATCCCAGGTGATCGGAACCTCCCACCCGCCGTATCTGGAGAAAACCGCGGAAGCCCTGGGGATGCTGGGGAGTGCGCGGGCGCTGGTGGTACGCGGGGTGGAAGGGGACCCGGAGCTGTCCATCGCCTCCGTCACGAAACTGGTGGAGCTCCGCGACAACCGGATCGTTCCGCTGTCGCTCCAAGCCAAGGATTTCGGCCTCGTCCCGGGCGGGTTCCGGGACATGGCCGCCACACAGCAGGAGCCCACTCTCCTGAAACGGATCCTGGGCAACGAGGTTCGCGGAGGGCCACGCGATTGGGTCGTGTTGAACGCGGCCCTCCTGCTCTATGCCGCGGGTCGGGCCCCATCCATCTCGGCAGGAGTCCCCTTGGCCCAACAGAGCCTCGACTCGGGAACCGCTCTCAAGAAACTCGCGGAACTGGCCGCCCGGCCTGAGACCGGGCCGAAGAAGAAGGAGTCCGTGGCGTGAACCATTTACGGCGGTTGGAAAGCCAAAGCATCTACATCCTGCGCGAGGCCTACAAGCACTTCGACAATCTGGCCATGCTCTGGTCTATCGGCAAGGACAGTACGGTTCTGCTCTGGCTGGCGCGAAAGGCCTTCTTCGGGCACGTGCCGTTTCCGCTGATTCACATCGACACGAGCTACAAGATTCCGGCCATGATCGAATATCGGGACCGCCTGGTGCAAGAATGGCGTCTGAACCTGGTGGTGGGCCAGAACAAGGCGGCGCTGGCGGCCGGTATGAACCACACCATGGGTCGGGTCGTCTGCTGCACCGCCCTGAAAACCGACGGGCTCAAGCAGGTCGTCGCGGAAAAGGGCTACACCGGCATCATCCTCGGCGTGCGGGCAGACGAAGAGGGGACACGGGCCAAGGAGCGCTACTTCTCGCCCCGCGACAAAAACAGCGAATGGGATTTCCGGGACCAGCCGCCGGAGCTCTGGGACCAGTTTAAAACGACCTTCCCGGAAGGCACGCATCTGCGGATTCATCCATTGCTGGACTGGACCGAGATCAACATCTGGGAGTACATCAGACTTGAACACATTCCGTTCATCGATCTGTATCTGGACCGGGGGGACGGCACGCGGTACCGGAGCCTGGGTTGCGCCCCCTGCACCTTCCCGATCAAATCCACGGCGAAAACCGTGGACGACATCATCGAGGAGCTTCGGCACACCACGATCTCCGAGCGGGCCGGCCGGGCCCAGGACGAAGGCCGCGGCATGGAGCTGCTCCGGAAAGACGGGTACATGTAACCCACAGTGCTGAGCGACAAGGACTGAGGTGGAAAATTCGAACGGGCCCATTCCGTACCTCTCAGTCCTCAGCACTCAGTCTTGGGTCAAACAGGATACCTATGGGTAAAGAACAGAAGAGCTTAGAGGCTCCCAAGGAGCATTTGAACATCGTCATCGTGGGCCACGTGGACCACGGCAAGTCCACGCTGGTGGGCCGCCTGCTCGCCGACACCGGCGCCATCGACCCGGCCAGGATCGCCAAGGTGCGCGCCATCTGCGAGCAACAGGGCAAGCGCTTCGAGTACGCGTTCCTGCTCGACGCGCTCGAGGCCGAGCAGGCCCAGGGCATCACCATCGACGCCGCGCGGTGCTTCTTCGCCGGCGAGACCCGCGACTACATCATCATCGACGCCCCCGGACACATCGAGTTCCTCAAGAACATGATCTCCGGGGCCGCCCGCGCCGAGGCCGCGATCCTGCTCATCGACGCCCACGAGGGGGTG
>JBFFYZ010000287.1:0-3547 GCA_041568895.1 Nitrospiraceae bacterium | reverse complement strand
CCGGAAACGGCTTCCCTTTGGGATCGCGAAGGACGGGACCATGAAGGACCTCGCAGGACGGCCGCGGTAGAGATTAACCCTATCACGATCTCCGCAATCCAGGCAACGGGGGCCGAACCTTGTGTCTCGCCGGGCCCTTCGTTATAATGCGATCCGTTTTTTGCGGCCGGCTCTCCTCCGATGTAGCGCCCGCCGTTTTGGCGTGTCCCCCATTTACCCCGAGCGACCCATGATCGAGAACGACGACTTCGTCCAGGCCCTGCAGGACATCGGGTTCAACTTTTTCACTGGGGTCCCGGACTCCATCCTCGGCGGGATCATCGCCACCTTGATGGAACGGCGGCTCTATACGCCCGCGGTTCGGGAGGATGAGGCCGTGGCGATGGCCGCCGGCGCGTACATGGCCGGCCAAGTCCCCGCGGTGTTGATGCAAAATTCGGGACTCGGCACCTCGTTGAACACCCTGATCTCGCTGAATATGATCTACCATCAGCCCTGCCTGTTGATCGTCTCCTGGCGGGGCTTCGAGGGCAAGGACGCCCCGGAGCATCTGGTGATGGGGCAGACCATGCCGCAACTGTTGGACACGATTCGCATTCCCTATCGCGTGTTTTCCGAGCACACCGCCGTGGACGATTTCAAATGGGTGGCGGAAACCTTCATGGGCCAGCGCATCCCCCTCGCCCTCGTGATCAAGAAAGGCGTCGTCAAGGCGATCCATCCATGAAACCGGAAGAAGGAACGCTGCAAAGCCGCGCTCGGATAATCGAGGCCCTGCTGGGCCTGCTGACCGACCAACCCGTGATAATTTGCAACGGGTTTCCGTCCCGCGAGGCCTGCAAGATCGCCGACCGGCCGACCCATTTCTACATGATCGGCTCCATGGGGGTGGCGGCCGCGATCGGCCTGGGCGTCGCCCTGGCCAAGCCATCCAAGAAGGTGGTCGTCCTGGATGGCGACGGCAATGTGCTGATGGGCATGGGGACCCTGGCCACGGTCGGCTCCCTGAAACCCAAGAACCTGATCCACGTCGTGCTGGACAACGAAGTGTACGGCAGCACCGGCAACCAGCCCACCTATTCGCAGACGGTGCGGCTGGATCAGGTCGCCAAGGCGGCCGGCTACGTCAACGTGGAGCGGGTGTTGGAGCGGGAAGACCTGGTCTATGAATTTAAGGATATGCTCCGCAAGGACGGGCCCAGCTTTCTCCTCGTCAAAGTGACGGAACAGGTCGAGGACGTCGGACGGGTTCCCCACGACCCTCCCGTAATCACGCAACGATTCATGAAGGCGATCGAGTAGAATCCATCGCTGAATGATGAAGGCTGAACGATGAACATGGGAGAGGAGCGGATCATCCGTTGTTTATCCCTCATCGTTCATCACTTGAGTGTGTTGGTATCGCATGATCCTTCTTAATCCAGGACCGGTGAACGTCTCCGAACGGGTGCGCAAGGCGCTGCACCGTCCGGACATCTGCCACCGCGAGCCCGAGTTTTCCGAGCTCCTCCAGGGAATCCGGCAGAAGCTCGTAAAAGCCTTCGTGCCGGACGCCGAGGCCGAGTACACCGCGCTGATCCTGACCGGCTCGGGAACGGCCGCCGTCGAAGCGGCCCTACTGTCCTCCATCCCGGTCGGCAAACGAGGGATGGTAATCAACAACGGGGTGTACGGAGATCGCATCTCCTCGATGTTGGCCGTGCATCGGCTGGGGGTGGCCGAGTTGAAGCTGGACTGGACCGCCCGGCCCGACCCCGAGCGGGTCCGCCTGGCCCTGCGGCAGCATCCGGAGATCCACAGCGTGGCCCTGGTGCATCACGAAACGACGACCGGCCTCATCAATCCCGTCAAGGAAATCGCCGAGGTGGTAGATAGCCAGAACCGGGCCTTCATCCTGGACTCGGTCAGTGGACTGGGGGGCGAGCCGGTGAATATCGCGGGGCCCCACATCTATATGGTGGCCGGGACGGCGGGAAAATGCATCCAAGGGTTCCCCGGCGTCTCCTTCGTGTTGGTGCGCAAGGGCTTCATGGAACGCATGAAAAGCTTCCCGAAGCGGTCCTGGTATCTGCACCTTCCGCACTACTATGAAGACCAAGAGCGGGGGAGCATCCCGTTCACGCCCGCGGTCCAGGTGTGTTACGCCCTCGACGAGGCCTTGAATGAGCTCCTGGAGGAGGGGGTCGCCGTCCGCCACCGGCGGTACAAGATGGCCTCCACCTTGATCCGTGATCGCCTCGGGAAGCTGGGCCTGAAGCCCGTGCTCCCGTCGGAACACCAATCCAATACCATCACGGCCTTCCAGTTGCCTCAGGGCCTGACCTACCAGCAGTTGCATGGCCGGCTGAAGGAGCAGGGCTATGTGATCTACGCCGGGCAGGGGCATCTGGAGTCAAAGATTTTCCGGATTGCGAACATGGGCGCCCTGTCCAAAGCCGACGTGGAAGGGTTCCTGAACGCCTTTCAGCAGATCCTCGAGAGTTCCCCCGCACACACATGAAAGCGATCATCCTCGCCGCCGGGGTCGGGAAGCGTCTCTGGCCCGTGACCCAGCATCGGCCCAAATGCCTGATCGAGGTGGGCGGCCGCACGCTCCTTGTCCGGTACCTGGAAGCCTTGGCGGGAGTGGGTATCCGACAGGCGGTCATCGTGGTCGGCTACAAGCAGGAGATGATCCGGGAGGCGGTCGGCACGGGTTTGAACGGCATCCAGGTCCGGTATGTCGTGAACGATCAATTTCAGCGCGGCAGCATCACCTCCCTGTGGCGGGCCAAACCGGAGCTGGACGACGATGTGTTGCTGATGGACGCCGACGTGCTGTTCGACCGGGAGATCCTCCGCCGTCTCGTCACCTCGTCCCATCCGACGGCGTTGCTCCTGGATGAAACCGTGACCCAGCGCACCGAGGAATGTATGGCCGTGGTCCTCGGAGGTCGGGTCGTGGCGCTCACCAAGCGCATGCCCTCCCGGTACGATTTTGCCGGCGAAGGCGTGGGATTTCTGAAGGTGCGCCGCGGCGACATCGAGACGCTCCTGGCCAGCCTCAAAGGCTACGTGGACCGGGGACAGTTGGACATGGAGTACGAAGACGGGCTGTTGGAATTTTTCGGCCAAGCCCGGGTCGGATATGAGAAAATCGGAGGGCTGCCGTGGATCGAAATCGATTTCCCGGAAGACCTGGCCCGAGCCGAGCGAGAGATTCTGCCCAAGCTCGGCTGACCCGAACGATAGGGCTTTGCCGTTGCGTCGGGATCTGCTAGCCTCTTGGGGCAGGGCCGAGGCCTAGCCGCGGGTTTGACTCACAAAAAGCAGGGGATCGTTTCATGACGGATGGCATCGCCCCACGGGCGGCAGACACCCAGACCCAGACGCTGGACACGGCGGTCTTGCTGGCGGCGGCGGAGGGGTTGGACCGGTGGCGGGTCGGGAAAGGGCTCAGTCCGCTGACGCAGGTGGCCGGGCTGTCGCTGTTCCAGCGTGCGCTGCTGACCCTGCAGCGCGCCGGGATCACGCAAGCGCTGGTGCTCTCGGGGGAGGAGGAAGCGCT
>JBFFYZ010000286.1:0-3576 GCA_041568895.1 Nitrospiraceae bacterium | reverse complement strand
GTGAACAACCCATCCGCCGTCGTTTCTCCCGGCTTGACCCCGAGGCGGGCCTGGAGCCACCCGAGGAGCTGGTCCGAGCCGACCAGGGCGCACATCAGGGACTTGCATACCATGATGTGGAATTTCCCGATCGGTTTGAGGCTCAGCATGGTATAGAAGGTGGCCACCTCATAGACCTGGGGCGGCGTCAGCCGCAGGATGCCGGCGATTTCCTTCATGGCCGCTTCGCTGACGTAACCTTCCTCCTGTTGAGCCAGATTGAGGAGAGGCAGCAGGGCGGACCGGCGCACCGGATAGCGGCTCAGGATCTCCGCTATTTCAGCTCTGTATTTTTCTTGCAGCATCGCACCTACTTTATGTGCCCTAGTGATGAACGATGAACGCGGAACGATGAACGAAATCGTTAGGACAGCTTGTTCAGTTCAGCGCTCATCATTCAGCGTTCCGCGTTATCTGTCACATTCCCCCATCACGATGTCGTACGTGCCGAAGATCGTGATGATGTCCGAGATCAAATACCCCCGCGCCATGTGGTCAAAGGCGCCCATGTGAACGAAGGACGGGGCCCGGATCTTGAGCCGGTACGGCCGCGGGCTCCCGTCGCTGATGATGAAGAAGCCCAACTCGCCCTTGGGCGCCTCCGTGGCGCAGTAGGTCTCCCCCTTGGGCGGTTTGAAACCCTGGGTGAAAATAATGAAATGGTGGATCAGGCTCTCCATGTCCCGCATGACCATCGGCTTGGGCGGAGGGATCACCTGCGGCACGTCCGCCATGATCGGCCCCTCCGGCAGCTGGTCCAGGCATTGGCGGATGATTCGGGCGCTCTGCCGCATCTCCTCCATGCGGACCCAATAGCGGTCGTAGGTGTCGCCGTTCTTGCCGACCGGCACTTCCCACTCCACCTTGTTGTAGGCGCCGTAGGGCTCGAGTTTCCGGACGTCGTACGCGATGCCGGACCCGCGGAGGACGGGGCCGGTGAGGCCGAAGCTGATGGCATCCTCCGCCGAGATGACGGCCACGTTCTTGGTGCGGGCCACCCAGATGCGGTTGGATTGAAGCAGGTCGTTGTATTCCTGCATCCGCGCCGGGAACGTATTCAGGAATTCTTTCAGGCGTTGGACCAGCTCGGGCGTAAAGTCGCTGTCCACCCCGCCGATGCGGTAGTAGTTCAGCGTCAACCGCGCGCCGCAGAGCCGCTCGAACATGTCCAGCAGCACCTCCCGTTCCCGGAAGGTCCAGAAAAACACGGTCATGGCGCCGATGTCGAGCGCCTGGGTGCCCAGCCAGAACAGGTGGCCGATGATCCGTTGCATCTCGGCGACGATGGTCCGGATGTACTCGGCCCGCTCGGTCACCTGGAGCCCGAGCAGCTTTTCCACGGCCCGGACGTAGGCGTAGTTGTTGGTCATCGAGCAGACATAGTCCAGCCGGTCCGTGTGGGGAATGATCTGCATGTAGAACAGGCCTTCGCTCAGTTTTTCCACCCCTCGATGCAGGTACCCGAGATCCGGCGTCGCCTTGACGATCCGCTCCCCATCGAGTTCGAGCACGACCCGGAGCACCCCGTGCGTGCTGGGGTGCTGGGGGCCCATGTTCAGGAGCAGTTCTTCGGTTCGGTGCGAGGAGGGGGCCGCCGCTCCTTCCTCTGCCAGGAACGGGCGCTTCTGGGCCTCCGTGAATTCACCGCGCACCTCTTCCACCGGCGGCTCGTCGAGCCGCGGGATGAATTCGAATCGGCTGCGCCAGCCCCTCCCTTCGGTCGGGAAGTCTTTCCGCAGCGGGTAGCCCTCGTCATAGTCCTCGGGCATGAGGATCCGGCGCAGGTCCGGGTGTCCCTTGAACCGGATGCCCATGAGGTCATACACCTCCCGCTCCATGAAGTTGGCGCCCTGCCAAATGCTCGTCACCGAGTCGATGGCGGGGTCGTCTTCGAGCACCCGGGCCTTCACCTTGATCCGGCGCCCATGGGGGAGGGAGAGGAAGTGATAGATAACCTCGAACCGCTCGGGGTCTTCGGGATAGTCCGCCGAGCAGACGTCGGTGATGTGGTCGAAGGCGGCCGAGGGGTCATCGTGGAGGAAGCGCGCGACCTCCAGGATGCGATTCGCGGCCACGCACACGGACAGGTCGCCCCGGGCCTGGTCTTCGTGTACCGATAGGACGGCCTCCGGAAATTTCGTTTTCAGTGTTTCGAGCAAAGGATGCATAAAAAGTTAGCAACGCTGAACGCGGAATGATGAGTGATGAATGTTTCGGACTTCAATTCATCATTCAGCGGTCATCATTCATCATTACTTCACGAACACCTTCTCGTGCTGAATTTTCTCCTGGAGCTTCAGGATGCCGTCCAGGAGGGCTTCCGGCCGGGGAGGGCAGCCGGGGATATACACATCCACCGGCACGATCTGATCCACGCCCTGCACGACGCTGTAGCTGTTGTAGTGGTTCCCCGAGGTGGCGCAGGAACCCATGGAGATCACGTACCGGGGCTCGGGCATCTGATCGTAGATGCGTCGGATGACCGGGGCCATCTTCCGGGTCACCGTGCCCGCGACGATCATCAAATCGGACTGCCGCGGCGAGGCCCGGAAGACCCCGGCGCCGAAGCGGTCAAGGTCGTACCGGGAGGACACGGTGGCGATCATCTCGATCGCGCAGCAGGCCAGCCCGAACGTCATGGGCCAGAGGGCGGACTTCCGCGACCAGTTGACGAGGGCATCCAGCGAGGTCGTCACGACGTTGGCTTCGAACTGTCTATCGAACATCCCCATGGGTTCACCTAAACGCTGAACGCTGAGTGCTGAACGAGGATTTCTTCAGTTCATCATTCATCGTTCCGCATTCATCATTTTCTAATCAATCCCATTCGAGGGCGCCTTTTTTCCAGGCGTACCAGTACCCCACGACCAGAATCAGAATGAAGAGCCCCATTTCCAAGAGTCCCAGCAGGCCCAATTTTTTGTACACCACGGCCCAGGGAAACAGGAAAATGATCTCGATGTCGAAAATGACGAACAGCATCGCGATGACGTAATACCGCATCGGGAACTGAATCCGTGCGTCTGAGAACAACGGGCTCCCGCTTTCGTAGGGCACCAGCTTGGCGCGATAGGGGCGGCTGGGGCGCACGACCCAGCCGACCAGCAGGGAAACCACCGCGAAAACCAAGGCGATGGCCATGAAGACCATGATCGGAATGTAATTCAGCGGAACGGCTTCGTTGCCCATGTTTTCCCGTTGTGTCCGTTGAGTCGGTTTAATCCGTTGGCTAACGAACGGACCAAACCGACACCACCGACCTAACCTGCTGTCCCATGCGCGGTGAGCGCGGTGCCGAAGAACGGTTTGTACCGCAGCCCGTCCAATTCCGGGGCGGACAGTCCCTTGTGTTGGGCCAGGATCTTAAAGGTCCGGCCCATCCCCTCCGGCCGAAGGAGGTGAATCACCCCCTGAAATTCCCGGGAGCCCGGCTCGTATGCGTCCAGCAACTGCTCCGCCCCCAGGCCGATGAGAAAACTCATCTGATTGGTAAAGCCCGTGACCTGGAGTCCCGCTTCCTCCCCGACGGTGGCCAGG